>JAUXFS010000389.1 GCA_030622775.1 Rhodospirillales bacterium
CGGACTCGGGGCAGTCAGGCGGTGGAGCGGTGGAGGTGGAAAAGATACCGGATTCGAAAAAAGATGACGACTTTTGCACACTTTTGACGACGCTTCACTTTTGGCGGACGGCGGCGTTCGGGGCGGAAAGACGCTGTGCCTCGAGTCGGAATCCGGGCATGTTGTCGGGGACCGACGCCGTCGCCCCGCCCCCTGCCGGAACCGCCCATGCAAACGCTCGATATCCTGCCCCTGGCCTTCGCCGCCTTCGCCATCGGCGGAACCATCAAGGGGTTGCTCGGGTTCGGGCTGCCGCTGACCACCATGTCGCTGCTCTCGGTCTTTTTCGACGTGCCGACGGCGGTCGCGCTCAACGCCCTGCCGATCCTGGTCGGCAACCTGTTCCAGGCCAACCGCGGCGGGCTGCTGGCGAGCACGGTGCGCCGCTTCTGGCCGCTGCTGATCACCCTGGCGGTGGGAACATGGGCCGGCGCGACGCTGATCGTGGTCCTCGATCCGCGATGGCTGCTCGGCGTCCTCGGCGTCATCGTGGTGTCGTTCTGCGCGATCAGCCACTACCACCCGGGGCTGACACTGCCGCCACGGGCGGAGCGGCCGGTGGGCGCCGCCGTCGGCCTGGTCGCCGGGGTGATGGGCGGGATTTCGACCATCCAGGGACCGCCGCTGATCATCTACGTCACCTCGCTGCGCCTCGACAAGGACGCGTTCGTCGCGGCGCTCGGCACCTTCTTCCTGATGGGCGGGATCTTCGTCACCCTCTCCTTCGTCGAGCGCGGCGTGCTCGACGCCACCACCGGGCCGTGGTCGCTGGCCTGCGTGCCGCCGGCGCTCGCCGGCATGTGGCTCGGACGGCGGTTGGGCCGGCGCATCGAACAGGAGCGGTTTCGCCGGATCGTGCTGGTCGTTCTTTTCGTCCTCGGCCTCAATCTGCTGCGCCGGGCAATCTTCTGAACGCCGATCCCCGATCGCCGCCTTCGCTCGGTCGGGCCGAGATTCGCTCGGCGTCGACGAGAGCGGGCAAAAATGGGGCAATATCAATGCTCGTTGGTATTAGCCGATGAAGACAGGACCAGCCAACGTAGAAGCCTTAATTCGTCGCGGAAGCGAAGGTGATTCCCCCGGAGAGTTGGCGACGGCGAGTGTCGAGCACCGATATCGGCAAGTCGTTCGACCACAAGCAGGCGAGTACGGCGACTATAGGATGTCCCGAGGATACCCCGAAATCGTGGGACCGATCACCGGGAAGTCATCGACACCCCCCAGTATTGGGTCCACGGCAACACTCCGGGTGTCTGACCGGAACTCCCCTATTTTGCACGGGTCCTATACACCTGCTAATGGAATAGGCCAACTTTTTTCTTGGGTCGGCCGGGTTTCCATAGGCTTTGAACAGCCGATCGTCGCCCCTATCTCTGATTAGGGTTTTAGCTAAGACTTCTATCGCCAAATGATTTTACCGCGATCATGAAAATCTGTTTGAATCCCAATGTACTCCCGATTAGAGTATCCTCGATTCATCATCGAGGATTGAAACATGACTGTAGAAAAGCAGGACCTGCTTGAATTGACGACCGAGATCGTCGCGGCATTCGTCACCAAGAACATGATACCGGCCGATCAGTTGCCCGAGTTGATCCAGGGCGTGCATCGTTCGCTCGCCGGCGTCGAGGCGATGGGCCAGGAAACGCCGCAAGAGAGGCCGAAGCCGGCCGTTCCGATCCGCAAGTCGGTGCAGCCAGACTTCATCGTCTGTCTCGAGGACGGCCGCAAGCTGAAGATGCTGAAACGCCATATCAAGACGGTCTACGACCTGACGCCGGACGAATACCGGCAGAAGTGGGGGCTGGCGTCGGACTACCCGATGGTGGCGCCGGAGTACGCGATTCGCCGGTCGAAGCTGGCGAAGAAGATCGGCCTCGGCAAGAAGGGCAAAGGGCGGGCGAAGTAGCAAGAACCCCCTTCCGTATCCGGCGTCGGTCGCCAGGAAGGGAATTCGAGAAGCGGGACGGCCCGGTCTTCAATCCTCGGTCCGGTTTCTCGGGTGGGTCGGTATCAATGCGCGTTGGTATTTAGAGTCGGCTGGCCACCGCCGCTTCCAAGTCTTCTTGCGACAGGCAGGCCGCTTTGACCGTCGGCCATAGGTCGCCGGTGATGTCGTCGACGGCGGCGATCTCCTCTTCCGTCAACAGCTTCTTGCCGTAGACGTTGATCTTGCTGAGATCGCGTTTGGTGACATGGGCCCGCCGCGGCAAGTCCGCCGGCGGCGGGGCGCCGGAAGCCGCGTCGGAGCCATAGCGCCGTGCGAGCTTGTTCTCCACCGCCGCCGACCAGGGCAGGCCATGGAGGGCGAACAGACCGCGATAGGTCTCGATCGGATGGTCGATGACGTCCTGGACATCCACCAGCCGGATCAACGGCGTCCGCCGCGACCAGGCGACGACGTTCGAATAGACCAGCCGCCACAGAATGGCGCCGTTGATCGCCGGGCGCTCGAGCCTGTCGCCATACTTGGCGATGATCGCATCGTCGCCCAGTCCCAGCGACGCCAGACGCCGGTTGAGATCGGCCAGGCGGTAGGCCCAGCCCATGCGCTTGAGGCTGGCGGCGACGGCGACCGGCGCGCGGGTGGTCACCAGAACCGGGATCCCATGGCGTTCGGCCACCGCCTTGGCGGCGAACACCGCGATCGGGTCCTTCCACACCAGCGTCTCCAGCGACCAGTCGAGCCGGCAGGCGAGGTAGGTGAGCCGGTTGCGTCCGCCGATCACGGTCTTGACCCATCGGCGCGGGCCCCTGTCCTGCTTGAACAGTCCCGGCTTCAGCCGCAGGCGCAGGGCGCCGATGTTTTCGATGCACCGGTCGAAGCTCTCCATGGAAAAGCTGTCGGTCCCCGGGATCTCGAAGAACCGCGAGATGACGGTCATGCCGGCGTCGTAGTTGAACGGTTCGTAGAGATAGCGCGCGCCCGCCGCGAGGGCCATGTTGGCGCCGACCGCGGTCGTTCCCGAACGGGGACAGCCGGTCACCAGGACGATGCGCGACGGTTTCGACATCAGAGTCCGGCCCCTTCCGCGAGCACCCGGCCGGCCCGATCGCCCCGCCACGCGGGATCCGCCGGGCCGGGCCGATCAACCGGAAGCACCTTATACCATTACGGTTAACAGGAATTAACCCTACGTCGTAGGCGGGCCGGAGCAACCCTCGGCGCATCTCTCGACGTGCCTCGCCCAACGATCAAGACGCGGGTCGGCGCCGGAGATCCCGGTGATCGTCCTACGACACGACCCGGCGGATGCGTTTTCCTCGATCGATCAGTTTCCTGAGCGCCTCGTGAACGGCGCCAACGGTGATGTTCTCC
>JAUXFS010000369.1 GCA_030622775.1 Rhodospirillales bacterium
ACGTGCTCCGTGTAGCCCATGCCGGCGCCACCGTATTCTTCCCCGACGGTGATACCGAGAACGCCGAGCGCCCCCATCTTCGACCACAGGTCGGTCGGGAACACGTTCTGGTGATCGATATCGGCGGCCCTCCGCGCGATTTCGTCCGAAGCGAAGCTTTGTACCGACGCCCGCAGCATGTCCGCGGTCTCACCGAGATTGAAGTTCAGTGACGGAATTTCATTGGCAATCATTCTTCCTCCCCGCGCCCGTCCGACGCGACTATACGCTGAGGTTTCGTCCGCGACAAACCCCAACCGTGGGACGGCGTCACGGATGCCGCCACATTGAAATGCTCAACCGCCGCGTTCCCGCGTCCCGCGAAAGCACGGATTACCCGACAACATCCGGCCGTCCGGTGATCGTCATCAATGTCTGCTGCAAAATGGCGCAGACCCGGCTGGAGCCGTTCTTCATCGCACTGACCTCCGCTCGGCTGACGGTCAGCGTGCGGCCCGGTCGGACGACGCTGCCACGGGCGATCAGCAGTTCGCCGTCCGCCGGAGCGACTAGGTTGATCTTGAACTCCACGGTCAGCACGCCGGCACCGGTCGGCATCAGCGAAAATCCCGCGTAGCCGGCGGCCGAGTCCGCGATCGTCGCGACGATTCCACCGTGAAAGAAGCCGTGCTGCTGCGAGACATGCTCCCCGTATGGCAGCCGGATCTCGCAGTGGCCGGGTCCCACCTCGATCATCTCGGCGCCGATGTGACTCATGATCCCCTGGCGGGCGAAGCTGCTAGGCACCCGGCGTTCGAAATCGGGATCGGCAGGCTGAAATTCCGACATGCTCACGGCTCCAATACCTCCTGACGGCGTCCTACTCCCGCCGGAAACGGTACTTTACGTTTACGTAAACGTCAATTTTAGAAACCGATATCCGGTCGTCGATCGATACCGGTCGCGGTGCCCGTCGAAGGGTTCGTAGACACGGTGAAAAGCGTCATGAGACAAAGGGCTTGCATCCAACGTAGATGCCGTCCTATGCCTCGGTGGACGTCGGCCGCGACATTTCGGCTTCGATACCCGCCCATCGGCGCATCACCAACGGGTTGAACGGATCTCCCGGATGGGGCGAAATGGGCACCTGAGATGAGAAAAGTCTGGCAACCACGGAGAACGATCATGAGTGGACGGATGAGAGGCCTCAAGTTCGCGGCCGTGATCGCGGTCGCGGCGGTCGGTGCCTGCGCCGGCGACGACGACGACAAAGGCTGGGACACGGAAACCAAAGGCGCGGCACCCGCCGGTTGGGAATGGGTCGGCGAAGGCGAGCAACAGAACTTCGCAACCGCGGATCGATTCTGCCGCCGAACAACCGTCGCCGCGAATCCCCGTTTGGGGTCCGATCGCCAAAATCTGATGAGTGGCTCCGATCGGGGTGTCAGAGTGTCCGAGGGTGATCGTCGCGCCTATTGGGGCTGCATGCAAAGCCGGGGCTGGAAGGTCCAAGGGGGTTGAGCCCGGCCGTCTTTGGACGGTGAGGAGCATGCCCGAGCCGATGCGAGGAGCCGTCGGCTCGCGCCGGCGCTGGCGCGCGGTAACGGAACCAAGGAACCTCAGGCCGGTTCCGGCGTCTCCTTCTTTTTCCCGCCGCCGCCTTTGATCTTCTCGCGCAGGGTCTGGAACACCACGTAGAGCACCGGGATCAGGAAGATCCCGATAAACGCCGCGAACAGCATGCCGCCGAAGACCGCGGTGCCAACGCTGCGGCGACTGGCGGCGCTGGCCCCGACAGCGATGACCAAAGGCAAAAGGCCGGCAAGAAACGACAACGCCGTCATCATCACCGCACGGAACCGCATCCGTGCGGCCATTTCGGCGGCCTCGCGGATTTCCACGCCCGCCTCGCGTTGTTCCTTGGCGAATTCGACGATCAGGATGGCGTTCTTCGCCGCGAGCGCGATCAACATGACGACGCCGATCTGGGCGTAGATGTTGTTATCTAGTCGGGCGACCCAAATGGCTGCAAGCGCGCCGAAGACCGCGACCACGACCGAGAGCAGAACCGGGATCGGAATCGTCCAACTTTCGTAGAGCCCGACCAGGAACAAGTAGGCGAACAGCACAGCGAGCCCGAGGATCATCCCCGTCTGCCCGGCGGCCTCCTTTTCCTGGAGGGGCGTCCCGCTCCACTCAAATGCGAAACCGCCGGGAAGCGTTTCCGCCGATACCTGCTCCATGGCGACGAGTGCCTGGCCTGTGCTGACCCCCGGCGCCGGTCCGCCGTTGATGTTCACCGACCGAAAGTTGTTGTAGCGAAAGAGGGTCTGCGGGCCGATGACTATCTTCGCTTCCGCGACGGAGCGAAGTGGCACCATGGTGCCGTCCTCGTTGCGAACGTGGATGCGGTAGATATCGTCGATCTTGGTGCGATCGCCTTCCTCGCCCTGGATGTTCACCTGCCAAACTCTGCCGAACAGATTGAAATCGTTGATGTAGAAGCTGCCGAGAGTCGACTGCAACGCCTGGAAGATATCGCTGATCGCAACGCCCAGGGTTTGCGCCTTGTCACGGTCGATTTCCAGGTAGACCTGTGGCGTATCGGCGGCGAAGGTGCTGAAGGCCCCTTGAATTTGGGGATGTTCATTGGCGGCAACGGAAACCGCGCGCATAACGGATGCCATATCGGCCGGCTCCGCACCGGTAAGCGACACCAGGCGATAGTCAAAACCGCCGACAGTGCCCAGGCCTACGATCGGTGGCAGGTTGAAAGCAACGGCAAAGGCCTCGGGGATGGTCGCCAGTTCGGCACTTATCTTGTCGATAAGCGCGAAGGCGCTCAGCCCCGGATCCGTCCGCTCTTCGAACGGCGCCAGTGTCGGGATCACGAGGCCCGCGTTGGACTGAACCACTGCGTCTAGAAGATTGTAGCCGACCGCGGAGATGTAGTGGTCGACCCCCTCCATGTTGCCGACGATGTTCTCGATCTTCTCGACAACCTTGGCGGTGCGATTGACCGACGCCCCCTCGGGAAGCTTGACGACGATAAAGAATGCGCCCTGGTCCTCGTCGGGAACGAATCCGGTCGGGGTAATGCCGTACAGCCAGCCGGTTCCTGCGGCGGCGATGGCGAGGAACCCGAGCCCGAGGACAGCCCGGCGAACAAGGCGTCGGACCACCGCGGCATAGCCGTCACGCGTCTTGTCGACGCCTCGGGAAAAAAGCCGGAGCGGCCCCCACAGACGTCCGCCCGGTTTGAGAACGATGGCGCACAATGCCGGGCTCAAGGTCAGCGCGTTGATGCTCGAGATGACCGTCGAAACCGAGATGGCAACGGCGAATTGCTGATAGAGTTGGCCGGTAATCCCTGGAAGGAACCCCACCGGGACGAACACCGCGAGCAGGACCAGCGTGGTCGAGATGATCGGGCCGGTGATTTGCGTCATCGCCTTCTTGGCCGCCTCCCTGGGCGACAGGCCTTCATCGGTCATGATCCGATCGGTGTTCTCGACGACG
>JAUXFS010000401.1 GCA_030622775.1 Rhodospirillales bacterium
CCGAAGGGATACGCATCGGCCAGGATAGGAACCGCAACAACCGCGCGGTCAAGGTCTGGGACCGGCGCGAGTTCAAGAACCTGGATTCATCGGTCGAGCTCGGCATCCGCAACATCAAGATCGCGCTGCGCCGGCTGCGCCGGTTCGCCCGCGAAGGGGCGGCGACCGAACTCGACCTTCCGGGCACCATCGGCGCGACCGCGAAAAGAGGCTATCTCGACCTGCACATGGTGCCCGAACGCCACAACACGGTGAAGGTTTTGTTGTTCCTCGACGTCGGCGGCTCGATGGACCCGCACGTGAGGACCTGCGAGGAACTGTTCTCGGCCGCGCGGACCGAGTTCAAGCGTCTGGAGTCGTTCTATTTCCACAACTGCCTCTACGAGCGGGTGTGGCGCGACAACCACCGCCGGTTCAGCGAGGTCACCCCGACCTGGGACGTGCTCCACACCTATCCCCACGACTACAAGGCGATCTTCATCGGCGATGCGTCGATGAGCCCCTACGAGCTGGTCTATCCCGGCGGCAGCGTCGAGCATTGGAACGAAGAGGCGGGGGTTACCTGGCTGCAGCGCACCCTCGACGTCTATTCCCACGCGGTATGGCTCAATCCGGTGCCCGAGACCTGGTGGGAGCACTCCGCTTCCACCCGGATGATCCGCCAGGTGATGGCCAACCGGATGTTCCCCCTGACCCTCGACGGCCTCGATGCGGCGATGCGCGTGCTGAGCCGGTAGGCCGGCGACCGGTGGGTCGCCTATGAACGAGTTTGGGCTTGGGAAAGTAGAGGCCCCGGGCACAGCGCCAGGGGCCTTATACTGCCGGCGGGGATATTACCGGCGTCGCCTGCGTCCCCCACGTTCGACGGGCGAGTCCACAATCGCGTCCACTTCTTCCTGGCTGAGGTATTGGGCGTCGTATTCGATGCCCTGGGCCTCGATCTGACCAACGAAAGCGCGCAGATGGTTGCGCGATCCGCGCAATAGCTGACCGTAGACCGTTTTCAGATCCGCCTTGGCGCTCTCGTCGATGGCACGCTCAAGATCGATCATGTCGATTTCCTCGATGGCCGCAGCGACGTGAAGAGCATCCGCCTCAGACACTTCGCCCTTTGTCAGGCAGTCATCGTAGAGCTCGGCCAGATTGTCATTCGTGAACACGCCGGTCCTATCGTCAAGCACAGGATCCGGCTCTCTGTACTTGTCGAGGAGAAGCTTGATCTTATCGGTGTGAGTCTGCTCGGATCTCGAGATGTTGGCGAAGATTTGCAGGCCCCATTCGCCATAGAACACGCGATAGACATCGCGGGCCAGCTTCTCTTCTTCTCTCATGTACGTCAGTGTTTCGGCCTCGGTTGGCGTGAGGGCAGCGGTGTCACCCGCGTTACCAAGCGGACGGGCAGCCGCAGGAGCAGCGAGAACAACCGCCAGCGCAACGGCGGCGAACGGCGATTTTATGGACATCAGCAAAATCATCCTCCTGATTCATATACATTAGCATATGATTATATTAGAATTATCTACTGGATGTCTACGGGAAAATGTCAAAATTCCACTCGCTTTTCGTCCTGTGGTTGTCACCGCGATCGTGCGACGTGGCCTGTCATTTCCGGTGCCGTGCGCGGCTGCGCCATGTCATGACCACGCCGTGTGGCCCAACCCGCCGCCGCAAAAATGGTGGGAGCACAGCGCGTCGACAAAGATGATCCACCAAGTGATGTCGAACCGGATGTTTCCCCTGACCCTCGAAGGCCTCGACGACGCCATGCGGGTGCTGAGCCGGTAGGACGGCCACTGGCAAACGCGAAAGTCGACGGTAACCGTTGATGTCACGGGTACTTTCCGACAAAATAAAGAAGCAGCCTAAATTTCTTCAAGGAAGACGGGAATGGCGTTGAACATCAAGGATGCGGAAGCGGATAGATTGGCTCGGGAACTCTCCGCCCGGACCGGCGAGACGATCACCGAGGCGGTGTTGAAGGCGCTTCGCGAGCGGCTTATGCGCGAATGCGCGAAGAGGCCGCTGAGCCTCAAGGACGAGATCATGGAGATCAGCCGTCGCTCGGCGGCGTTGCCGCGCCGCACGGGTCGGACGGCCGATGAAATCATCGGCTACGACGAACGCGGTCTTCCCGGCTGATGGTCGTCGATACGTCCGCCATCGTCGCCATTCTGTTCGGCGAGGCCGAAGCCGGGCGTTTCGCCGAGATGATCGAGGCGGATCCCATGCGCCTGATCTCTGCCGCATCGGTCCTCGAAAGCGCCTTGGTGGTTGAGAACGAACTTGGAGAGGGGGGCGAACGGGAACTCGACCTGTTGCTGCTGACCGCTGGAATAGAAATCGTTCCGTTCTCCGTGGATCATTTGCGCGTCGCCCGACAAGCCTTTCGAACCTTCGGCAAAGGACGACACCCGGCCGGGCTCAATTTCGGGGATTGCTTCAGCTACGCGCTGAGCAAAACAACGGGGGAGCCGTTGTTGTTCAAGGGTAATGACTTCGCGAAAACCGATGTGCTCCCGTTGCGCTGAGGCGGCGGGCCTATTCGTCCCGGCCGAGGCCGGCTTTGTAGCGCTGCCAGTTGGCGACGTAGCGGGTGGCGGCTTCCGCCAGTTTTGCCGCCTTGTCCGCATCCAGGGTCCTGACGATCTTGCCGGGGGCGCCGAGGACCACCGAGTTGTCGGGGATCTGCTTGCCCTCGCCGATGAACGCCTTGGCGCCGATCAGGCAGTTGCGGCCGATCCGCGCACCGTTGAGGATCACGCTGCCGATGCCGACGAGGCTGCCGTCGCCGATGGTACAGCCGTGAAGCATGACCAGGTGGCCGACGGTGACGTCCGTGCCGACGGTCAGCGGAAACCCCGGATCGGTATGGAGAACGCAGCCGTCCTGGATATTGGCGTTCTCGCCGATGGTGATCGGTTCGTTGTCGCCACGCAGCACCGCGTTCCACCACACGCTGGCGTTGCGCCTGAGCTTGATGTTGCCGATCAGGACCGCGGTCGGCGCGATCCAGTAGTCATCGCCCACGGTCTCGACCCGAACGCCGTCGAGGCTGAATTTCATCGTTACCTATCCTTCGGCAACGTCCGCGGCGACCCGCATGCGGACGATGCGGTCGGGATCGATAACGGTGCCGTTGCGGCGGGAATCGCCGAGCTTGATGGTGGCGACGTGGGCCATCCCTTCGACCACCTGACCCCAGACCGTGTACTGGCCATTGAGGTGCGAGGTATCGGCGAGGCAGATGAAGAACTGCGAGTCGGCGCTGTCCGGGGCGGCGGA
>JAUXFS010000117.1 GCA_030622775.1 Rhodospirillales bacterium
CCTCGACGAGGTCAAGCGCGACCCGCCGGCCGAGCGTTAGCCGATGTACATCGAGGACTACCTGCCGCTCTTCATGTTCTTCGCCCTCGCGGTGTTGCTGTTCACCGGCTATCCGGTGGGCTTCGTTCTCGGCGGCGTCGGGCTGGCGTTCGGCTTCATCGGCGTCCTCTTCGACGTCTTCTCGGTCATCGAGTTCTTCAACATCGTCTCGCGCATCTGGGGCGGCATCGCCGACAACCTGATTCTGGTGGCCATTCCCATGTTCGTGTTCATGGGCACCATGCTGGAAAAGAGCGGCGCCGCGGAGGACCTGCTGCACTGTCTGCAGGTCCTGCTCCGGCGGGTGCCCGGCGGCCTCGCGCTTTCGGTCACCGTCATGGGCACGATCATGGCCGCGACCACCGGCATCATCGGCGCCTCCGTCGTGATGATGACGTTGATGGCGTTGCCGGTGATGCTGGCCCGCGGCTACCAGAAGGAGCTGGCGACCGGCACTATCGCCGCCTCGGGCACCTTGGGCATCCTCATACCGCCGAGCATCATGCTGGTGATCATGGCCGACCTTCTGGGCCGATCGGTCGGTGTCCTGTTCGTGGCGGCGGTGATCCCGGGGTTCATGCTGTCGGGCATCTACATGTTCTTCATCTTCTCCGCCTGCAGCCTGAAACCGGAGATGGCGCCAAGCATCTCCAAGAGCGAAGCCGAGGAGGAAGGCAGCCTGATCCTCCTGGTGTTGAAGAGCTTCATTCCGCCGTTGTTCCTGATCTTCATGGTGCTGGGGTCGATCCTGTTCGGCTGGGCGACGCCGACGGAGGCCTCGGGTGTCGGCGCCTTCGGCGCCATCATTCTCGCGGCGGCGCGACTCCGATTGACCCGCAAGACGCTCACCGACGTGGTCGAGCGCTCGGCGCTCACCAGCGCCATGATCTTCTTCATTTTCATCGGCGCCACCGCGTTTTCCTATGTATTCCGGTCGCTCGGCGGCGACGACCTCGTCATCGAGTTCGTCGAAAGGATGGGTTTCGGACCCTGGGGGGTCCTGTTCCTCCTGATGGGGATCGTCTTCCTCCTGGGTTTCTTCTTCGACTGGATCGAGATCACCCTGATCGTGTTGCCGGTATTCGCGCCGATCATCGAACTCCTGGATTTCGGCGACCACATCGCCCAGGGCGACCTCGTCTACTGGTTCGCCATCCTCATCGCCATCAACCTGCAGACCAGCTTCCTGACGCCGCCGTTCGGCTTCGCGCTGTTCTACATGAAGGGCGTGGCGCCGCCCGGGATAAAAATCCAGCACATCTACGTGGGCATCATCCCGTTCGTTCTTCTGCAGTTGATCGGGCTGGTCCTGGTGATGGCTTTCCCCAACCTGGCGATGTGGCTCCCGCACCTGATAATCGATTTCTGAGCGCGCCCGCGGCCCCCGGTTTCGCCCGGGAAAGATTGGTTTGACGCTTCCGAAAGACCTCCATATCATTCCCGGCGCCGGCGAACAGGGAGCAGGCTAGCGGCAAAAGAGGGTTTCAACCCGTGAGATCGCATCAAGGACTTTCGAGTGAATTCGACATCGGATTGTTCGGCCTCGTTTCCTTGGCGGCGGCCCATCCACGTTAACGGAATAACAGACCGAGGGAGAGAACCATGACGCAGTCGGACCCCGTCGTCATCGTCGGCGCGGCGCGCACCCCCATGGGCAGCATGCTGGGCGATTTCGCGACCGTAAGCGCGACGCATTTGGGCGGCGCCGCCATCAAGGCGGCGCTCGAACGTTCGAAGGTTTCCCCGGACGATATCGGGGAGGTCATCATGGGCTGTTGCCTGATGGCCGGTCTCAAGCAGGCTCCCGCCCGACAGGCGGCTCATTTCGCCGGAGTTCCGTGGCACGTGGGCGCGACGACGCTGACCAAGATGTGCGGCTCGGCGATGAAGGCCGCCATGTTCGGCCATGACAATATCCTGGTAGGCTCCCATGACATCGTCGTCGCCGGCGGCATGGAGAGCATGTCGAACGCTCCGTACCTGATGCTCAAGGGCCGCACCGGCTACCGCCTGGGCCACGGCGATCAGTTAAAGGACCATATGTTCTACGACGGCCTTGAGGACGCGTACGAGGAAGGCCGGCCGATGGGTACGTTTGCCGAGGACTGCGCCGAGATCTACCAGTTTACGCGCGAGGCCCAGGACGCCTTCGCGACCGAGTCGGTGACGCGCGCCCAGAACGCCGTCAACGACGGTACGTTCGAGAAGGAAGTCGCTCCGGTCCTGGTCAAGTCGCGCAAGGGCGACCGGTTGGTCGAGACCGATCAAGCGCCATTCGATGTCGCCATCGACAAGATCCCGACACTGAGGCCCGCGTTCCGCAAGGACGGGACGGTGACGGCGGCGAGCTCGAGCTCGATCTCCGACGGCGCCGCGGCGCTGGTCCTGATGAAGCGCTCCGAGGCGGAGAAGCGAGGCGTGACGCCGTTGGCGGTGATCCATGCCCACTCGACCAATTCCCAGGAACCGAACCTGTTCACCACGGCTCCGATCGGCGCCATCAACAAGGTTCTGCAAAAGGCCGGTTGGAACAGTGGCGACGTGGAGCTTTGGGAGATCAACGAGGCGTTCGCGGTAGTGACCATGGCCGCCATGCGCGACATCGACATCCCCCACGACAAGGTCAACGTCCACGGCGGCGCCTGCGCGCTCGGCCATCCGATCGGCGCATCCGGGGCGCGGATCATCGTCACCCTGATGCACGCCCTCGAGAAGCATGGTCTGAAGAAGGGTGTCGCGGGCCTGTGCATCGGCGGCGGCGAGGCCACGGCGATGGCCATCGAGCGGGTTACCTGACGGACTTCCGCGGCGACCGCCGCGTTGGGCGGACAGATCGGTCGGGCACCGTGATCGACGTTGACGGCGTAAGCGTGTAGGTACCGGGCGATCAACCGCAAAAGCACGGGCAAAAAGCCCGGGGCAAACCAAAGGGGAGGAACGACCATGAACATCGGCGCGCTGTTGCCCCGCCATGCACGCTATCGCGGCGACCATATCGCCCTCGTGGTCGGCGGCCGGCGGCTCACCTATCGGCAGCTCAACGCCGAGGTCAATCGGCTGGCCAACGCCTGGTTGGCGGCGGGGCTCCGGAAAGGGGACAAGTTCACCACCGTTCTCCCGAACTGCCTGGAGATGATGGTGGCCTACTGGGCGGCGGCCAAGACCGGCATCGTCATCGTGCCGGCCAGTCCGCTGTTGCAGGACGCCGGCCTGGCGACGCTGATAACCGATTCCGACACCGTTCTGGTCATCGCCGACGCCTCGTTCGCCGACTCCTTGGATCGGATCCGCGCCGATCTGCCGGCGGTCGCCGCCGACCGCTACATCCTGGTCGGGGACAACGCCGAACGGCCGGGTTTCCGGTCCTACGACGGGTTCGTCGCCGAGGCGTCCGAGGACAACCCGCCCGACGCCGGGCTCGGCGACGACGACATGTACAACATCATGTACTCCAGCGGCACCACCGGGCAACCGAAGGGGATCGTCCACACCCACTACGTGCGGGCGATGTACTGCATGATCTTCGCCGGGAGGTTCCGGATCATTCCGGAGAGCGTCGTCCTTCACGCCGGATCGATCGTGTTCAACGGATCGATGGTCGACCTGATGCCGTGGATGTTCGTCGGCGGCACCTACATCCTCCACGAGTCGTTCGACGCCGAACGGGTGATCGAGGATATCGCCGAGTGGAAGGTCAGCCACGTCGTGATGGTCCCTTCCCAGATCATCTCCATCCTCAACAGCCCGGCGTTCGAGCCGCGCAAGCTGGAATCCCTGGAGATGCTCCAGAACATCGGCGCGCCGCTGCTGCTCGAACACAAACAGAAGCTCAACGACCTGCTGCCGGGCCGCTTCTACGAGCTGTACGGCCTGACCGAGGGCCTGATGGCCGTCCTCGACAAGCAGGACTCCATGCGCAAGGTCGGCTCGGTCGGCTGCGCGCCGCCGTTCATGGATATCAAGATCCTGCGCGAGGACGGCGGCGAATGCGCGCCGGGCGAGGTCGGCGAGATCGTCGGCCGCAGCCCGTGCATGATGCCCGGCTACTACAAGCGTCCGGACCTCACAGAGAAGGCGATCATCGACGGCTGGCTGCACTCGGGCGACGCCGGCTACATGGACGAGGACGGTTACCTGTTCCTGGTCGACCGCATCAAGGACATGATCATCTCCGGCGGCGTTAACGTCTATCCCCACGACATCGAGGAGGTGGTGATCCAGCATCCGGCGGTGCGCGAGGTCGCGGTGATCGGCATTCTCGACGACAAATGGGGCGAGGTGCCGGTCGCCACGGTGTGCCTGATGGAGGGCGAGACGGTCTCGCCGGAAGACCTGGTCGCCTGGACCAACCAGCGGGTCGGCGCCAAGTTCCAGCGGATCAAGGACGTGGTGATCTACGGCGAGTTCCCCCGCAACGTCGCCGGCAAGGTCCTCAAGCGCGAGATGCGCGACGAGTACGGCACGGAGTAAGGAGCTGTTGGGGAATCCGGACTTGAAAGGAGGAAGACATGAAAGCCAAAGGGCATGCGGCAATCGTGACCGGGGCCGGTTCGGGTCTCGGCGAGGCGACGGCGCGGGCGCTGGCCGAGGCCGGCGCGAGGGTCGCCATATTCGACGTTGACGAAGACGCCGCCGCCGCGGTCGCCGCCGACATCGGTGGCATCGCCGTGAGCTGCGACGTGAGCGACTCGGACTCGGCGGAACGGGCCTTCGCCAAGGCTCGCGAGTCTCACGGGCCGGCCCGTATCGCCGTCAACTGCGCCGGGATCGCCCCGCCGGGGAAGATCGTCGGCCGCAACGGCCCCCTGCCGCTCGAGGTCTTCGCCAAGGTCGTCGCCGTCAACCTGCTCGGGACCTTCAACATCATGCGGCTCGCCGCCGCCGACATGCAGGAATCGGAGCCGCTGGAGACGGGCGAGCGCGGGATCGTCGTCAACACCGCGTCGATCGCCGCCTTCGACGGACAGATCGGTCAGGCCGCCTACGCGGCGTCCAAGGGCGGCGTCATCGCCCTGACCCTGCCGGCGGCGCGCGAACTCGCCCGTCACGGGATCCGGGTGCTGACGATCGCGCCCGGCACCTTCGGAACGCCCATGCTCAAGGCCCTGCCCGAGGAGACGCAAGCCTCGCTGGGCGCGGCGGTTCCGTTTCCGTCGCGGCTCGGCGAGCCGGAGGAGTTCGCCAGCCTCGTCATGCACATGATCGACAACGTCATGCTCAACGGCGAGGTGGTGCGCATCGACGGAGCCCTGCGCATGGCGCCATCGTAACCAAGGGCTGTTGGGGAATAAGTGAGGCGTTTGGCGGGAGTTGGCCCGGTATCGGCGCGCACGAAAGACCGTTGTTTTGTCAACTCGGTACGAGTATTGCTTACTAAGAAGAAGCCGCGCACCAACCTTCGGGTGAACAAGACGGCGCAAGGAGGGGAGAAGCCTGTTGACCGGGTGCCCGATCACCGATTCGCGTGTTGCATCTGCCAACCGGCGCCGGTCCGTCTTGCCGCCGATATCCCTTCCCGATCCGCTGTTCCCCGGTCATGCGCGGTATGCCCGCCGGCTCGCGGGTCCTAGACCATACGTGACGCCATGAATTCGCAAGTGCTCTTAGAAATCAAAAGCAGCAAGGGAGAATACCCAAGATGATTAGAAGCCTATCCGCGCGCCGCCTTGTCGGCGGAGCCATATCGGCCGTGGTGGCGGCCGCATTCCTTTCGGGTGTGGCGGTTTCGTCGGCGACGGCCGCCGAAAAGGTTCGCTGGAAGGTGCCGGTCGCCTTTCCGACGTCTCTGCCGGCGCTGGGCGATAACATACCGTGGGTCGCCGAGCGGCTCAAGGTGGCCAGCGGCGGCAACATCCAGTTCAAGATTTTCGAGCCCGGCAAGCTGGTTCCCGCCTTCCAGATCATGGAAGCGGTCAAGAACAAGAAGGTCCAGGCCGGTTACACCTGGATCGGCTACGACATGGGCAAGATCCCGGCGCTGCCGCTGCTCGCCGCGGTCCCGTTCGGGATGGAACCGTGGGAGTTCAACGCCTGGTGGTACTACGGCGGAGGACGCGAGTTGGGCGAGGAACTCTACGCCGCGCACAACATCCATCCGGTCCTCTGCGGCATCATCGGGCCGGAGACGGCTGGATGGTTCTCTTTCGAGATCAAGTCCCTCGACGATATCAAGGGCCTCAAGATCCGCTTCGCCGGTCTCGGCGGCAAGGTCATGCAGAAGGCCGGCGCCTCCGTCACCATGCTTCCCGGCGCCGAAATCTATCAGGCTCTGGAGAAAGGCGCGATCGACGCCACCGAGTTCTCGCTGCCCGAGATCG
>JAUXFS010000497.1 GCA_030622775.1 Rhodospirillales bacterium
GCCGACGGCGCACCAGTTGATGAACGACAACCAGCATCCGCACGGCAACATGGCGGTGCTGATCGGCGCGCCCGACTTCGGCCTCGGCAGGACCGCCGAGGATCCCGTCCCGCACGAATCTCCGACGCTGCCGCCGGGCGACGTGCACGACACGCCGCATCCGTATCCGCTTTCCGTGCCCCTGGCGGATGTCGCCGAGATCGAAGAAATCACCCTTGTCGACGACGGCACCAAGGTTCGCGACCGGATGCATGTCGGCTTCATCTCCTGCACCAGGGACGAGACCATTCAGGGGGCCGCCAAGACGATGATCGACAACGATATCCACGCGCTGGTGGTCACCGAAGGCGAAAAGGTGGTCGGCGTGCTGTCGCAGACCGATCTGATGCTCGCCCGCCAGGGTCGGACGGTGGAGGAAGCCCGCAAAATGAGCGTCGGGCAGTTCATGACCGAGGGCTGCGCCACCTGCGATATCGATACGCCGATGTCGGAGGCGATCACCCAGATGATGAAGATGCGTATTCACCGGGTGCTGGTCACCGAAAACGACAAGCCGATGGGCGTGTTGTCGATGACCGATGTCATCCGGAGGTTGATGGACTAGAACCGATCACCTTCCGCAACAGGATGCCACTGCCCACCCCGCCCGCGCCGTCGCGCAAGGGGTGGGCTCGGCCCCCGCAAGTTGGGCGGCAGCGCCGCCACCAAGTTTGGTAACACCAGGGGCCGGAGCAATCCGGCCCCTGTCGTCTAGGAGGGAGAAACGTCATGGATACCGCTGAGAGCCAGAGCCCGGTGCTGCCGGACCTGTTCGCGACCTGCCTCGAGGCGTTGAACGCCGCCCAACATCTCATGATCGAGGTCCGAAAAGGGGTCTCGGAGATGGTCATCCATGGCGGCCGGCTGGATGGCGCGCTGGTGGACGAGCATCAGTTCGGCGTTCACGGCTATGCCTGGCTGGCCACTTACATCGCCGGGCTGCAGCAGATGCTGGTATGGGCCGAACGGCTCGAGGAGGCCGGCCAACTGAGCGAAATGGAAAGCCTGCTCGTGCAGGCGACCTACGGAGAGTACCTCTCGCAGATTGTCGGCGGCATTGCGATGTCGCAGGTGGAAGTGGTTCGCCCCCGGGACATGGGCGTCTCGGAAGAGGCGGTCCAGGCCTTCTGCACGCCGGGGGTGATGACCCTGATCAACAACGGCAACACCAACGCCGTCCGCATGGCGATCGCCAGGCACATGGGCAACGGCCACTTCGGCAACCTCGGCCTCGACGAGGATCTTACCATGATCCAGGACCAGTTCCGCCGCTGGAGCGAGGAGAAGGTGGTGCCCTTCGCCCACGGCTGGCACGAGCGCGACGAACTGATCCCGATCGAGATCATCGACGAGATGGCCGAACTCGGCGTCTTCGGACTGACCGTTCCGGAGGAGTACGGCGGCCTCGGCATGGGCAAGACGGCGATGTGCGTGGTCACCGAGGAACTCAGCCGCGCCTACATCGGCGTCGGTTCCCTGGGCACCCGCTCGGAAATCGCCGCGGAACTCATCCGTCTCGGCGGTACCGACGACCAGAAGGAGCATTATCTGCCGAAGCTGGCGAGCGGCGAGATCCTGCCGACGGCGGTGTTCACCGAGCCCAACACCGGCTCGGATCTGGGTTCGCTGCGCACCCGCGCGGTGAAGGAAGGCGATACCTACAAGGTGATCGGCAACAAGACCTGGATCACCCACGCCGCGCGCACCGACATGATGACTCTGCTGGTGCGCACCAGCACCGATGACAAGGGCTACCGGGGCCTCAGCATGTTCCTCGCGGAAAAACCCCGGGGCACCGTCGAGGAGCCCTTCCCCGCCGAAAACATGACCGGCGGCGAGATCGAAGTGCTGGGCTATCGCGGGATGAAGGAATACGAAATCGCCTTCGATGGTTTCGAGGTGCCGGCCAAGAACCTGCTTGGACGGGACGAAGGGAACGGTTTCAAGCAGTTGATGGCGACCTTCGAAAGCGCCCGTATCCAGACGGCGGCACGCGCCGTCGGCGTCGCCCAGTGCGCGATGGAACTCGGCCTCAAGTATGCCCAGGAACGGGTCCAGTTCGGGCGCCCGATCTTCGAGTTCCCGAGGGTCGCCGGCAAGCTGGCATGGATGGCGGTCGAGACGATGGTCGCGCGCCAGTTGTCCTATGACTCGGCACGAGAGAAGGATTCCGACCGCCGGTGCGATATCGAAGCGGGGATGGCCAAGCTGCTCGCCGCCCGGGTCGCGTGGAGCAACGCCGACAACGCGTTGCAGATCCACGGCGGCAACGGCTACGCCCTCGAGTACCCGATTTCGCGGGTGCTGTGCGACGCCCGCATCCTCAACATCTTCGAAGGCGCGGCCGAGATCCAGTCCCAGGTCATCGCCCGCGGGCTGCTGTCGGCGCGCAACTGACGGCCGCCCCTGCTGGGGAGAGAAACAGCGGTCGGGGAGCCGGGGTCTTTTTTCTCAAGACCCCGGGTCCCCGATGGCGATATGATGGGGAGTGTCCGCCATTCTTCCATTGCTGCTCGTGGTCGCCATGCTGGCGACGTTGGCTGTCCTGTTTGTCGGGATCATCTCGTTCGCCTTCGGCAAGAAGGCAAGCGCGAAGAACGCCACCCGGTTGATGGCGGCGCGCGTGGCGCTGCAAGGCGTGGCCGTGGCGCTGTTCGGACTGATGGTGTTGATATCCCAAATTTGACGGTTTGCCGCGTGGAGTAGCCGATGGTCACCCTGACGAAGATCTA
>JAUXFS010000091.1 GCA_030622775.1 Rhodospirillales bacterium
CCTGCAGTTCCTCGCGCAGCCGGCGGATCAGGTACAGGGCCTTGCGGCCGGCGTCGTTGAGCGCGCCGACCGGCATGATCAACGGGTCGACGACCACGTCGGCCCGGGGAATGCCGTAGTCCGCCGCCCGTTCGACGATCTTCTTCGCCACCTCGAAGCGGACGTCAGGATCCTCGGAGATGCCGGTCTCGTCGTTGGAGATGGCGACGACGGCGGCGCCGTGCTTGGCGACCAGCGGCAGCACCGTTTCCAGCCGCTCCTCCTCGCCGGTCACCGAGTTGACCAGCGGCTTTCCCTGGTACACCGCCAGACCCGACTCCAGGGCGGCGACGATCGACGAGTCGATGGACAGCGGCGCGTCGGTGAGCGACTGCACCAGTTGCACCGCCTCGGCGAGGATCCTCGGTTCGTCGGCCAGCGGGATGCCGGCGTTGACGTCCAGCATCTGGGCGCCGGCCTCGACCTGGGCGATGGCGTCGGCCTCGACGCGGCTGTAATCGCCCGCCGCCATTTCCTGGGCGAGCAACTTTCGGCCGGTCGGGTTGATCCGCTCGCCGATGATGACGAACGGACGGTCGAAGCCGATCACCACTTCGCGGGTGGCCGAACTGACAACGGTTTCGGTCATGGACCCTGCTCCCCCTGGTTTCGTTGGTACTAGCATTTCATCTCTATCATGCTTCCGCGTTCAACGGGCGACTGCAGCGGCCTGCTCGAAGGTTTCGGTTCGCAGCTTCTTCCACGGCTGGCGGCCCTTGAGCACGCCCGACCGGTGGATGATGTCGGCGACCATCTCCTCCTGGCGGTAGGCCATGACGTGGATCCCGGAAACGCCCGGGATCTCCCTCACCTGCTGGATGATCTCGATACACAACTGCTTGCCTTCGCGGACCGGGTCGGCGGCCCCCTGCAGACGCGAGATCACCGCCGGGGGGATGTGGATGCCGGGAACGTGGGTGACGATCCAGCGTGCCGCGGCGGCCGACCTGAGCGGGCCGACACCGACGATGATAAAACATTTCTCGTGGAGGCCGAGATCGCGGACCCGGGTCATGTAATGCTCGAGCATGGGAACATCGAAACAATACTGGGTTTGGACGAACTGGGCGCCGGCGGCGATTTTCTTGGCCAGCCGCAGCGGCCGGAATTCATGGGGCGGCGCGAAGGGATTGGCGGCGGCGCCGAGAAACACCCTGGGCGGTGCGGTGATCTTCCGCCCCGAGAGAAATCGCGAGTCGTCGCGCATGACTCGGACGGTCTCCAGCAGCGACATGCAGTCGAGGTCGAAGACCGGCTTTGCTTCCGGCTGATCGCCGGCCTGCACCCCATCGCCGGTCAGGCACAGGATGTTGCCCACGCCCATCGCCGCCGCGCCGAGAACGTTGCCCTGGATCGCGATCCGGTTGTGATCGCGACACGAGATCTGCATCACCGGCGCGTACCCGACCCGGGTCAACAGGGCGCAGATCCCGACGCTGGACATGTGGCAGTTGGCTCCGGATCCGTCGGTGGCGTTGATCGCGTCGACCCAGCCGTCGAACACCCGGGCCCGCTCCAGAACCTCGTTGGGATCGGCCGAGTCCGGTGGATTCAACTCGGCGGTGACCGCGAACTGACCGGCGCGCAGGACCCGCTCCAACCGGCCGCGCGAGGAATGTCCGGGCAGTTCCGGCAGGGGATCGCCGGGATCCGCGAACTCGTGGTCTTTCATCGTTTCGGTCCGTCCGGATCAAGGTTTGTCGACGGCCTCTCGTTCGGCCGCCGCCTGACTGGTCACCCGAAGCCACGACGACGTCCCGCGCAGGCTGTGATCGACGGGTTTCTGGACGACGTTGATCAAATCGCCCTGAACCATCGTCCGGCTTCCTTTCCAGGCCTCGACCCAGACGCAAGGCATTTCGGGTTCGATCTCGCAGTGGCCGTCGGCCCGAACGCCGCCGCACGGACCATTGCGCAATCCTTTCGGACAGTTCATCGGGCAGGCCATGCCGGTCGAGGTGAGCACGCATTGGCCGCACATCCGGCAATCGAACATGAAACTCTTGAACGCCCGTTCGACCGGGACCATCGATTTTTCGGCCCGACCGTACCCGATCGCCTTCCACACCGGATGGAGGTGGAGAAGGGTGCCGGCGAAAACCCGATAGAGCGTTTCGAGAGAACGGGAATGGCGCATCGCCCAATGGCGAACCGTGAACCGCGACCGCCGACGACGGACATAGGTGGTTCCCGCGGGCTCGTAGGCCGCCGGCACCGGCATCTCAGGACTCCTCGCGGCCGCCGGCGGCGATCAGCCGGCTCAGGCGGTCCTCGTCGTAGTCGGTTTCGATGCGGCCGGCGCCGGCGTCCGCTTCCGCGTCCAGGTCGGGACCGCACGGCCGCGGATCGCCGCGCCGCCATTCGGCGAGATAGCTATCGGTGTCGGCGGCCTTGTCGCGCATCGCCGCCCGATCGATGGCTTCCTGGAACCGGTCCGAAAGCTGTCTCTTCGCCGCCGTGCGCCCCGCCTTGGCGATCACCTGGGCGGGGATGTCACGCCAGTAGACGACCGTCAGTTTCGCCATCGTCGATTTCCCCTGCCGGATCCGGGCGAAGGAATCCCTCGAGGCCGCCGAGACCGGTGAAGCGCCGTTCGTGCGCCAGACCGAGCCGTAGCGCCGCCGTCTTGGCCGACGCATCGAGCGCCGGATCCTCCACTTGAGCGAGATGGATGAGTTTCCGATAGTGGCCGAAGTAGTCGGAAAGGAGCTGCGGATAGCGGTCGAGCCCCAACCCTTCGATGATCAGCCGATCGAAATGCCGAACCAGGTAGTCGGTGAGGAAAAAGGTACCCGGTTCTTCCTCCGAAAGTGCCGCGAAGTCCGTCGCGCCGGTAAAAAACTCGTAACAGTGCGGCCCCGGAATCCGTTCGACGCCTTCCTCCTCGAGCACCGCATCCAAAAGGCCGCCGGTGCCGCAATCGCCATAGAGGACAAGGAGCCGGTCAAATCGACCCTTGGCCGCCCGGATCTTGCCGCGGACCGCCTCCGGGATCCGGTCCGGCCGGTTGTGCAGATGCGCCGGCAAGCACGAAACGGTCATGTTGCTCCACCCCTGCGCGCCGATGACCTGGGTGATCTCGCGGCCAAGGGCGCCGCAGGCAATGATCAGCGTTGACGGGCGCGCGGTCATCTCCGGTCAGGCTCTCAACTCGCGGACGCCAGCGCCGCCGCGGAACCCTGGCGGCGGGCCATGAAGCTCTTGGCTGTTTCGACCGCGACCGCCGCATCGCGGCAGTAGGCGTCGGCGCCGACGCTCTCGGCGAAGGATTCGTTCAACGGCGCGCCGCCAACCAGGACGATGGTGTCCGCGCGGATGCCCTTCTCCACCATCGCGTCGATGACCACCTTCATGTAGGGCATGGTGGTGGTCAGCAAAGCCGACATGCCGAGGATATCCGGCTCGTGCTCCTCGATCGCCGCCAGGTAGTTCTCCACCGGATTGTTGATCCCGAGATTGATCACCTCGAAACCGGCCCCTTCCCACATCATGGCGACCAGGTTCTTGCCGATATCGTGGATATCGCCCTTGACGGTGCCGATGACGATCTTGCCGACCGTGGGCGCGCCCGTCTCGGCCAGCAGCGGCCGCAATATCGCCATGCCGGCCTTCATCGAGTTGGCGGACATCAGCACCTCGGGCACGAACAGGATGCCGTCGCGGAAATCGATGCCGACGATGCGCATGCCCTCGACCAGGGCCTCGGTGAGAACGCGATACGGCGTCCACCCGCGGTCGAGCAGGATGTGCACCGCTTCCTTGATCTCCTCCGCCAAGCCGTCGTACAGGTCGTCGTGCATCTGCTCGACGAGTTCCTCGTCGCTCAGTGAAGCAAGATCGACATCGTCTTCTTCCGCCATGACTTGCACTCCTCCCACGTCCCATGCGGAGGGATTCCCCGGATAACCCTATGAAGTAGAGGAGTCCGCTGGGGCATTCTGTCGAAATGCGGACATGTTTTGTGCCGGGAGCGACGTGACCGCCGCGACGAGAACGGCCGCGCCCCGGTGATCGCCGTCGTTTGCAAGGCGGCGATCACCGACCCGGGCCGTGCCCAACGGACCTCCTACTTCCCGCCTTGGCGCGTCCGCGGTTCGGAGAGCAGGCCCTTGACGAGCGCGTAGCAGCCGAGCAGCAGCACCACCGCAAACGGCAGCCCGGTCGACACCGAGGCCGCCTGCAAGGCGCCCAAACCGCCACCGAGAAGCAGCGCGATTGCCACCAAACCCTCGAAGCAGGCCCAGAACACGCGCTGCGACACCGGCGCGTCCAGCTTGCCCCCCGCCGTGATCGTGTCGATGACGAGGGAGCCGGAATCCGAAGAGGTGACGAAGAACACGATCACCAGCACGATGCCGATGAACGAGGTGATGCCGGCCAGCGGCAACTGGCTCAACATCGCGAAGAGCTTGAGTTCCAGAGCCGCATCGGCAATGGACTGATGGCCCTCGCTCAGCAGGGCGATGGCCGTGCCGCCGAAGGCGGTCATCCACAGCACCGAGACGGCCGAGGGGATCAACAGGACGCAGAAGATAAACTCGCGCACCGTGCGTCCGCGGCTGACCCGGGCAATGAACATGCCGACGAACGGCGACCAGGAGATCCACCAAGCCCAATAGAACGAGGTCCAACCCTGGCTGAAATTGGCATCGTCGCGTCCGAAGGGGTTGGAGAGCGCCGGCAGATACTCGACATAGGCCACGAGATTGCCGAAGAAACCCGTCAGAATTTCGAGTGTCGGCCCGGCGATGATAACGAAGCTCAACAGCAGCGCCGCCAGCGCCATGTTGATCTCCGACAGCCGCTTCACGCCCGCATCGAGGCCGGCGAGCACCGAAATCAACGCGATGGCCGTGATGCCGGTGATCAGCAAGACCTTGGAGGTGTTGTTGACAGGCAGTCCGAACAGGAACTTGAGGCCCGCATTGGCCTGCTCGGCGCCGATGCCGAGCGAAGTGGCGAGGCCGAAGAGCGTCGCGAACACCGCCAAGGTATCGATGAGGTGGCCGGTCCAACCCCAGACACGCTCGCCGAAGATCGGATAGAACATCGAGCGCACGCTAAGCGGCAGGCCCTTGTTGTAGGCGAACAACGCCAGCGACAAACCGACGATGGCGTAGATCGCCCAGGGGTGCAGCCCCCAGTGGAAGATCGTCGCCGCCATGCCGAGCCGGCGCGCCTCGGCCTCGTCGCCCGCGGCGCCGGCCAAGGGCGCCCAGCTGTCGGGCGAGCCGGCCCCTTCGGCGAGCGAGGAAGAGTAATGCGAGATCGGCTCGGACACCCCGAAGAACATCAGGCCGATGCCCATCCCGGCGGCGAAGAGCATGGCGAACCAGCCGGTGTAGGAGTAGTCGGGCTTGGCGTCCATGCCGCCGATCCGCACCTTGCCCAGGGGCGAGACCATGATCGCCAGCGACACCACGACAAAGACGTTGGCGGCAAAGAGGAAGAACCAGTCGAAGGTCGAGGTCAACGCCGGGCGCAGCCAGCCGAAGAACGACGCCGCCTGCTCCGGCAGGGCCAGCGAAAACAGCACAAGGACGATGATCGCCAGCCCGGAGATCGCGAACACCGGATTGTGGATGTCGAGGCCGAAGGGCCCGAACCGCGGCTGAATGTTGTCCTGCCCGACCGTGTAATCGGTCTTGATCACGCCGGCGGGACCCTCGGGCGTGAAATCCTTCGCGTCACTCATGGTGCCTCCCTATGTTTTCTTTGCCGGGCACTTGTCGCGGCGTGTCCCGGCGCTTGAAACCTCCCGGTCGGATCGTTGCGTCCGGCCCTTCAGGACCGCCGCCTTTTCCCTCATCTTCACCGGCGTGCGGGCACTCCGGCGGCTAGTGCCGCCGACTCATACAGTTGGTACACGCGGGTGCTAAGGGTTCTGTGGGCTTTTGTAGGTGTATGGTAAATCATTTGTTTGCGTCTTTGCACCAGCGCACCCCCTCGTCGTCGTCGCGAGGAGCGTAGCGACGCGGCGATCCAGAAATCTCCGCCCGATGGCGTCAACGCGCGGGGCTTTCTGGATTGCTTCGTCGCTACGCTCCTCGCAATGACGTTCAAGGCGCCGACCCGTACGGATGGTGCACACGGACGCTAAGGATTCTTTGGGCTTTCGTACATGTATGGGGAATCATTTGTTTGCGTCTGTCCACAGGCCCTAGCGGATGACGAACACCGAGACCTCGGCGTGCGAGGCCACGGCCCCGGCATGCGAGGCGAAGATGTGCTCCGCCAGGCCCGGGACGTGCGAGGCCATGACGATCAGGTCGGCCCCGTTCTCCTCGGCCGCCGAAATGAGGGTCTTGTCGAGGCCGACGGTCGGATCATGGCTCGGGTAGCTGGCGGTATCGATTTCCAGGCCATGGGCGTCCGACTGCTTGGCCCCGAACGCCGCCAGCTTTTCGGCGAACTCCTTGGGCGAATGCGCAACCTCGGTCGGCGTTTCCGCCGTCACCGCGACGAAGCAGATCGGTATGCCGTAATTCTTGGCGAGATCGGTGGCGGTCGTGATCGCCTTCTCGAGTCGCTCGATATGCCGCAGATCCACCGGCACCATGATTTTCTTGTACATGCGCTCCCTCGTCTTCGTTCATCAGGGCCGGGGTCTCGGGCCTTTCCGCGCCAGCGACTTCCCATCAGCCGACATACCCCAGATGGCACCCTACTGTTAAGTGTAGCCGAACAGGTTGTCTTGGGGAAAGCATGAACCGCTTCTTGGCCTCGCACCATATGTTTCCTGACGGGCTCTTACTGGCGCACCCGAACCGTCCACTGTATTTGCATTGAGGCACAAGTGTACCCTTAATAGAAGGGCGTGGATTCAAGGGACCCCGGGTGTCGGCCCCGTTTCGGGAGGATTCAAATGGCAGAGTTTCCGGAAAAAGCGAAAGTCGTGATCATTGGCTTGGGTGGGATCGTGGGAGCCTCGGTGGCCCACCATCTGATCG
>JAUXFS010000453.1 GCA_030622775.1 Rhodospirillales bacterium
ACGGACCGCGCATTTTCGCCCAACCCACCTGCCACCATCGTCCCGAGGTCTACGGCGGCATCCGCGAAATCGAAGCCCGGACGCTTCTCCGCGCGTTCTTCGGGGAGCGGCGATAGCGGGATCGGCCCGCTGTTTCAGTGGCCGGCGATGGTGGCGTGAAGCGGCTTGGTCTCCTCGAAGGTTTTCTTTTGCTCCTCCGAAGCCTCTTTCTGGTAGCGGGTCTTCCAGTCGTCGAAGGGCATCCCGTAGACGATCTCGCGGGCCTCGTCATAGGACATCTCGATCCCGCGCTCCTTGGCCGCGGCCATGTACCACTTGGACAGGCAATTGCGACAGAAGCCCGCCAGGTTCATGATGTCGATGTTCTGCGCGTCGGTGCGCCGCCGGAGGTGCTCGACCAGTCCGCGAAAGGCCGCGGCCTCCAGTTCCACGCGGTCGTTCTCATCCATCTCTTTCTCCTGTTGTCGTGTCGTGGACCGTGGCGATCCCGTTCATTTACATAGATAGGGAGAGGCGGGCACATAGATAGCGAGAGGCGGGGCCGACGACTACCGGCCGATGGCGCGCCATCCGATGTCGCTACGACAGAAGCCCTCCGGCCAATCGATCAGATCGATCGCTTGATAGGCCCGCTTTTGAGCATCGGCGACCGTCGGGGCGAGGGCGGTGACCCCGAGCACCCGTCCGCCGTCCGCCAGGATCTTGCCGTTGTCCGCCTTGGTGCCCGCGTGAAAGATCTCGATACCGTCGAGAGAGCCCGCTCTTTCCAGATTGCCGATGCGCGAGCCATTCGAGTAGTGACCCGGGTATCCTTGGGTCGCCATGACGACGACGAGCGCCGGGTCCTCGTGCCATTCGAGCCTCATGTCATCCATGCGCCCTTCGGCACACGCGAGCAGGGCCTCCAACAGGTCGGACTTCAGCCGCATGATCAACGGCTGACATTCGGGGTCGCCGAACCGGGCGTTGAACTCCAGGAGCTTGGGCTTACCTCCGGCAATCATCAGCCCCGCGTACAATACGCCCTTGTAGGGGCGATTCTCGGCGGCCATGGCTTCGACGGTCGGAACGATGATGCGTTCGAGGATCGTATCGGCCATCTCGTCGGTGACCACCGGAGCCGGCGAATATGCGCCCATCCCACCGGTGTTCGGTCCCTCGTCTCCGTCGTAGGCGGCCTTGTGATCCTGCGCCGACGCCAGCGGCACCACACTGGTTCCGTTGACCAGCGCGAAGAAACTGGCCTCCTCGCCCTTCAGAAACTCCTCGATGATCACTTCCGCGCCGGCCCGGCCGAACGCTCCCTCGGTCATGATGTGGTCGATCGCGGCGAAGGCCTCGTTCTCGTTTCGGCAGAGGATCACCCCCTTGCCCGCGGCGAGTCCGTCGGCCTTGACGACGATCGGTGCGCCCTGGCGAATGATGAACTCCTTGGCCTCGTCCGGCTCGTCGAAACGGCCGTAGGCGGCGGTGGGGATGCCGTAGCGGGCGCAGAGGTCCTTCATGAACCCCTTCGAGCCTTCGATCTCGGCACCGCGGGCATTGGGCCCGAACGCCTTGATGTCGGCGGCCTCGAGACGGTCGACCAGGCCCGAGACAAGGGGAACCTCCGGACCGACGACGACGAAGTCGATGGACTGATCGGTGGAAAAGGCGACAACACGGTCGATGTCTTCGGCGGTGACGTCGACGCATTCGGCGACACGCGCGATGCCCGCGTTGCCCGGTGCGCAGTAGAGCTTGTCACACAGGGGTGATTTTGCGATTGCCCAACACAGAGCATGTTCACGACCACCCGATCCAACTACCAGTACTCTCATCGAATTTCCCCCGATCCCCGCAGTCGCTTTGCTCCGTTCGTCCGATTGGCCCATACTCACCACGATGTCCAACCATCCTAACACCGACAGTGCCGATCACAACCTGCCCGTATTGACGGTTGGGGAGATCTCCCAGGCGCTCAAGCGCTGTGTCGAGGATGCGTTCGACTTCGTTCGGGTGCGTGGTGAACTCACCGGGTTCAAGCGGGCGGCGTCAGGACATTTGTATTTCTCCCTCAAGGACGAGAACGCCGTCCTCGACGGCGTCTGCTGGCGGAACGCGGCGTCCCGCCTTTCCGTCAACCCCGAGGACGGGCTGGAAGTGGTGGTGACCGGCCGCCTGACCACCTATCCGGGGCGCTCCAAGTACCAAGTCGTCGTCGAAGCCATGGAGCTTGCCGGCGAAGGGGCGCTGTTGAAGCTGCTCGAGGATCGCCGCAAGAAACTGGCTGCCGAGGGCCTTTTCGATGCGGACCGAAAGAAGGCCATTCCCTTTCTGCCGGATGTTATCGGGGTCGTGACATCTCCGACCGGGGCGGTGATCCGCGATATTCTCCACCGGTTGGCCGATCGGTTTCCGCGCCGGGTTCTTCTGTGGCCGGTCCTGGTTCAAGGACAGGGCGCGGCGGAGCAAGTGGCGGCGGCGATCGCGGGGTTCAATCGGTTGCCGGCCGACGGAGCCGTGCCGCGTCCGGACCTGTTGATCGTCGCCCGTGGCGGGGGCAGTCTCGAGGATCTTTGGGCTTTCAACGAGGAGATCGTCGTCCGTGCGGCGGCCGAGAGCGCGATTCCGTTGATCTCGGCGGTTGGCCACGAAACCGACACCACGCTTATCGATTTCGCCGCCGATCGGCGCGCCCCGACCCCGACGGCGGCTGCCGAAATGGCCGTGCCGGTCCGCATGGACCTTGTGGCCCAGGTTATGGATCGCGAGACCCGGCTGGTCGGCGTGGTCAGCCGGATGACCAACGAGCGGCGCCTTCGGCTCGAAGCGATGTCGCGGGGGATACCGAAGGTCGCGCGATTGATCGAGGAAGCACGGCAACGCGTCGACGAGTGGGGCGAGCGCCTGGGCAACAGCTTGGCCGTCGGCCTCGATCGCCGCCGAACACAGGTACAACAACTGGCCGGACGCTTGGTGAGCCCCGGCCACCGCCTCGCCTATGAGCGAAACCGAGTGCTCGCCGAGG
>JAUXFS010000064.1 GCA_030622775.1 Rhodospirillales bacterium
GGCCTGGGCGACGCAGCCGGCGACGGCGATGATCACGGGGCCGCCCTCGGCGACCGGGCGATCCTTCAACTCCTTCAGTCGACCGAGTTCCGAATAGACCTTCTCCGCCGCTTTCTCGCGGATATGGCAGGTGTTGAGAATGATCATGTCGGCGCCGACGGCGCCATCCACCGGCGTATAGCCGAGGGGCGCCAGGACGTCCGCCATCCGGGCGGAGTCGTAGACGTTCATCTGGCAACCGTAGGATTTGATAAAAAGGTTCTTCGTCAAGGCCGGAACGCTAATACCAAACAAAGCCGGCGCGGCCGGAGGGGCCGTCGGACATGGGCCTAGTGGTCCAGGTCCGACATACGGTCCCCCGACAACCGCCGCAGGCTGCCCCAAGGTGCCCGGAGAGTCAAGACGACGGCGGATCGGCCGATCTTCGATGTCATTTTCGGCCCTTGGCCTTTTCCAGCCGCACCCCGAACAACTCGAGGCGATGCCCGACCAGCTTGTAGCCGTGCTGTTCCGCCACCATTTGCTGCAGGGCCTCGATCTCCTGGCTGCGGAATTCGATGACCTTGCCCGATTGGACGTCGATCAGGTGGTCGTGGTGTTCGTCGCCGGCCTCCTCGTAACGGGACCGGCCGTCACCGAAGTCCCGCCGCTCCAGAATACTGGCCTCCTCGAACAGGCGAACCGTACGGTAGACGGTAGCAATGCTGATCCGCGGGTCCAGCCGGACCGCACGGCGGTAGACCTCCTCCACGTCCGGATGATCGGAGGCTTCGGAGAGAACACGGGCGATGATCCGGCGCTGGCCGGTCATCTTCATGCCCTTCTCCATACAGAGATGCTCTATGCGCGATGGTGGTGCCATTGCTCCTCCCTGGAGCCCGACAAACCGGGCCGGCGCCTCAATCCCGTCCGACGCGCCACCGCCGGCCTTCCGGCAACGACGCCGCCGGACCCGCTGCTATACCCGCCGCCGCCGCGGATTGCGCCGCGTGGTGCCGAGACCAATCTGCTTGGCCAGAATGCTGCGATGCTTGGCGTAGTTCGGCGCGACCATCGGGTAGTCCGGCCCGAGACCCCAGCGTTCGCGGTACTCTTCCGGGGTCATGTTGTACGAAGTCTTAAGGTGCCGCTTGAGCATCTTGAGCTTCTTGCCGTCCTCCAGGCAAACAATATAGTCGGGGAGCACCGATTTTTTTGGCGGTACGGCGGGCTTCGGCCGTTCCGGGACCGGCGGTGCGGTGCCGACCGAAACCAGGGTCCTGTATACATCCTGGATCAAACTCGGCAACTCGGACGCAGGGATTGGATTGTTCCCGACGTGAGCAGCGACAATCTCCGTCGTCAGCTCGAGCATTTCAGTAATAGTGGATTTCTCGCTCATCCGAATTTCTTTCACAGTCTTTTGTATGGTTGGACGCTATATAGTAAATACACGGGAGCGAAGCAAGAAGGTCGCATGAAAAATATAGCCAAGGACAGTTTCGAAAACTGTGCGGACTTTGTCCTGGATATCACTGGCGAGGTCTGCCCGCTCACCTTTGTTCGGACCAAGCTGCTGATCGAGCGCATGGCCGCGGGCCAAACCGCCGAAATCCGCCTCACCGGGTCCGAGCCGTTGGAGAACGTGCCGCGTTCGGTGAAGGCGGAGGGCCATGTCGTGCTCGCACTGGAGCCCGAGGATCCGGCGGCCGGCCCCCACGGCATTCACCGGCTCCGCATTCGCAAGACCTGATACCAACCCGGTCAGGGGTCCAGACTTCGGGAGAGAATCAACGCGTCGCCACCCGTCCCGGCCGTCCCGCCATAGTAGCCGGCGCGCCGCCCGACCCTGACGAAGCCGCGCACGGAGTACAAACCCAGAGCCGCCCGGTTGTCTTCCGCGACCTCGAGAAAAACCCGCCGGGCGCCGTGCCCGGAAGCGTTGGCAAGGGCGGCGCCGAGGATTGCTCCGGCCAGGCCGGCGCGCCGGGCCGCGGGAAGCACGCCAAGGGCGAGAACCTCGCACTCGTCCCCGGCCACGCGGCAAAGGATGAAGGCGGCGGGATCGTCGGAGCCGAACGCGATGAGGCCGAAGGCGCCGGGCATCGCCATCAGGCCGGCGATCGACTCCGCGCTCCAAGCCTCGTCGAAGCACTGTTGGTGGAGCGCCGCAATAACCGGCACGTGCAAGGCTCCCGCGTCGACGATCCGCAACGGCGCCATCACCCGGACCGACGCCGTCCATCCAGCGGTCCGGTATCCGGTGGCCGCAGGTACAGGGGCGACGGTGGCCGCAAGGACTTCACCCCGTCGCGCCGGCGACGGGCGGCGATGGCGGCGACGGCGGCGGCGACGGGAACGGCCGGGGCCGCCGTCGCCGCCTGGATGCCGGCGTCGGTCAACACCCCAACGGCGGTGTCGGCGGCGCTGCCGGCGACGACGACCGGGCCGGCCGGGACCGCCCCCGGGAGATCGTCCGCGGACACCGCCACCGGCGGTCCCAGCGGGCGGTCGACGGCGCCGAACGCCTGGATGAATATGTCCCCTCGTTTCGAGTCCAATGCCGCCAGCACCACCTTGTCCGGATATCGGCGGGGATCGATCGACTCGGCCACCGCCTCGAGGGTGGTGATGCCGAAACACGGCAGGCTCGCCGCGAGCGCCATCCCGCGCGCCGCCGCCAACCCGATGCGCAGTCCGGTAAAGGACCCGGGTCCGACGGTCACCGCCACCATGTCGAGATCGGAAAAGACACCATCGGCCGCCGCCAACACCTCGATCACCATCGGCATCAACGCCTCGGCATGGCCCCGCTCCATCGCCGTCGTCCGACAAGCCTTCACGCCATCCGCCCAGAGGGCGACCGAACACGAGGATGTCGAAGTATCCAGCGCCAGGATTCTCACCGCTCGCCCCTTCAAACCCGCTGATCGAAACGCGCAGCGGGCATATACTGCGGCTTCGGGGAAGAGCCCGCCATCGATCGGAGCGGAATCATTCGATGACCCTTGTTGAAATCACTCCCGACGGCTACGGCGTCGACATCGACATCGCCTACGCCACCGTCCACAACTTCACCGGCAAGCCCGTCTACCGGCGCGCCGCCTGTTATCTTCACGCGGACACGGCGGAACTGGTGCGGCGGGCGGTGGAACTCGCGGCGCCCCTCGGCTACCGGCTGAAGATCCTCGACGCCTTTCGGCCTTCGGAGGCCCAGTGGAAGCTTTGGGAGCATTGTCCCGATCCCAATTACATCGCCGATCCGCGACGCGGCTCGCCGCACAGCATGGGCGCCGCCGTCGACCTGACGCTGGTCGACGCGACAGGCGGCCGCGAGCTGGACATGGGCACAGGGTTCGACGACATGCGGCCGGCGTCCTGGCATGGCGCCACCGACGTTCCGATTCAGGCACAGCGGAACCGGCTTACCCTGCTCGGCCTGATGACCGCGGCCGGCTTCGATTTCTTTCGCAACGAGTGGTGGCACTATCAGTTGTTCAAGCCGCGTGGGCGCTATCCGGTGTTGTCGGACAGCGTCCTGCCCGAAGGTATGATGTAGCCGAAGGTCTAAACCACTTTGCAGGCTTCGTCGAACGCCAGTCGCGGACTACGCGGGTGGAGTTTCTCGGGATCGCCATAGCCGATATTGCAAAGAAAGTTGGAGCGGATGGCCGTCCCGGCGAAAAAGGCTTCGTCCACCTTGGCGTTGTCGAAACCGGACATCGGCCCGCAATCGAGCCCCATCGCCCGGGCGGCGAGGATAAAGTAGGCACCCTGCAGGGTGCCATTCCTGAACGCCGTGGTCTCGACGAGCGATGGGTTGCCGGCGAACCAGGCGCGCGCGTCGGTGTGGGGAAAAAGTTCGGGCAGGCGGTCGGGGAACGCCAGATCGTGGCCGATGACCGCCGTCGCCGGCGCCGCCATCGTCTTGTCGACATTGCCCTCGATGAGGCAGGGCTTCAGCTTTTGCTTGGCCTCGGGCGAGACCACGAAGACGATGCGCGCCGGGCTGCAGTTGGCGCTGGTCGGGCCCATCCTCGCCAGATCCCACACCGCCCGGAGAAGGTCCTCGCCGACCGCTCCGCCGATCCAGTCGTTGTGGGTGCGCGCTTGGCGGAAAAGAACATCAAGCGCCCGTTCGTCGATGATACTGCTCATCGTTGCCCTCCGTCGCCGTTGCGGCGAAATGCCGCTCACGCCGATTGTGCTCCAATACCGACCCGCGTTGATACTGTCTCGTTGGGGAAAATGCTTTTGCTGCCGGGGTCGAGACCCGTGACGGGGATCAGGCCGACGGGCGAGACGCCCGGGTCGGATACCGCAACCGCGTGTCGTCGAAACGGCCGAGACCGTTGCCGCCGATCGTCGCGCGGATCATGGCCACGTAGGTTTCACCCTTCCCCGAGTAGCGATCGAGGTGGCCCGCCAGAAGCGAGCCGTCGAGCGGGGCGCCGTCGCGCCGCATCCGCGACCGCGCCTCGCGAAACGCCCGATAGGACCGGTGGGTGTTGAGGTTCCGCATGTACGCCCGGACCGAATCGAGCAGGCTGTCGAAAGCCCGCACCCGATGGGTCTTCCCGGGCTCACGGCGAAGCGGAACGAGATCGCCCGTGGCCGAAAACGTCCACTGGCCGAACAGGGCGTTGCCTTCAAGGGCGAACCGGGAGGTTCCCCATCCGCTTTCGATCGCCGCCTGGGCCAGCGCCAGCGAAGGCGGGACGACATCCATACGCCGAGCCAGGGCATCGAGATCTTCGGCGTTCACACCGTAGCGATCGGCGGCGACCATCAGCCACAGTCGATCGACGGCATCCAGTTTTTCGCCCGCTCGCAACCTGAACCGCAGGTCCCAGAGACGCCCGCGGTCGGCACGTATCTCCTCGTTCGCCTGCAGCACCAGCGGCAGAACAGCTTTGAAAAACAATCCCTTTCGGGCTTCGGTCTCGCGGATCGCGCCCATATCCACCGGCAGGCTGGCGAGGAACAGGCGCGGGACTTCGGCTTCTCCGGAGATCACCGACTCCAGGTCGTAATCGAGACCGGCGAAGGTCTCGGACAGCGCGTGTACCGTATGCCGGCGGAGCGGCCGCGCCAACGCGCCGGCGCCGGCACGCCATCCGGGCCCACCCGCGTCCGTGACCACGCCCGCTTCGAACATTGCCCGCGGCGCCGAGGTAAGCGCCGTCGGGGGCTGAACCAAGGCGGCCGTGAACAGGAGCCCGGTCATGGCGCCGAGGGCGCCCAAGCTGCAGTGCTGGAAAGGTGTCATCTCGATGTCGTCGGAGATAGCGCTTGGCGCACGTTCTCTCCGCCGGTTCGATTCCCCTGGTTCGCCGACCGAAGGCGGCTCGCTCATTCCCCCGTGCCTCTATCCGAGCCACGAGCGACAATGAATATCGACCGTTCTAGTTAATACAGCGCAAGATTTCCAAGAAATTTTTCTTGGGCCCCAGAATCAACGCAGATTGGTATTACCAATCTTCGACGGGGCGAACTTCCTGAACCTCGGGCACGTAATACTTTAGCATGTTCTCGATGCCATGCTTGAGCGTGGCGGTCGAACTCGGGCAGCCCGAGCACGCCCCCTGCATGTGCAGGTAGACGATGCCGTCCTCGAACCCCCGAAAGACGATGTCGCCGCCGTCCTGGGCGACGGCCGGGCGCACCCGTGTCTCGAGCAATTCCTTGATCTGAGCCACAATTTCGCCGTCTTCCGCTTCCCCACCGGCGGCGGATGCCTCATCGGCGACGACCGAATCCCCGGAGGTGAAATGGTCCATTATGGCGCTCAGAACGAAAGGCTTCATCACCTCCCAATCCCGCGTCGGCATCTTGGTGACGGTGACGAAATCGCTGCCGAGGAAGACCCCGGTGACACCGTCGATCCCGAACAGCCGAAGCGCCAGGGGCGACTTTGCCGCCTCCTCGGGACCGGTGAAGTTCGCGGTGCCCCGCGTCATCACATCACAGCCCGGCAGGAACTTCAGGGTTGCCGGATTCGGCGTCGTCTCGGTTTGAATGAACATGGAGCTCTCTTCTCCTGTTGTGCTGGTCACGTTTTCGCGCCGCATGACCAACTCCCGTCACAACGACAGATGGGCCGTTCGAGGCGCACTATCAAGGCCGCAGGAACCCGACGGCATCGTAAATCTCCCGGAGGATCGGTTCGGCGATCGCCGAAGCGCGGGCCGCTCCGTCGCGGAGAACCCCGTCGACGTAGCCGGGGTCGTTGTGCAGCCGGATACACTCCGTTCCGATCAAAGAGAGCTTCTCCACCGCGAGGTCGGCGAGTTCCCCCTTGAACTTGGAGAACTGCCAGCCGCCGAAGCGTGCGCACACATCCTCGATCGCCATATCCGCCAGCGCCGCGTAGATGCCCATCAGGTTCGCCGCCTCCGGCCGCCCGTCGAAGCCTTCCGGCGTCTCCGGCAACAAGTGCGGATCGGTCTTGGCCTTGCGGATCTTGAGAGCGATGGCGTCGGCATCGTCGATCATGTTGATGCGGGACTTGTCGGAAGGATCCGACTTGCTCATCTTCTTGGTACCGTCGCGAAGCGACATCACCCGCGTCGCCGGACCGAAGATCAGCGGCTCGACGATCGGAAGCAGATCGACGCCGAAGTCGTTGTTGAACTTCTGGGCGATGTCGCGGCTCAGTTCCAGATGCTGCTTCTGGTCCTCGCCGACCGGAACGTGGGTCGCCTTGTAAAGCAGAATGTCGGCGGCCATGAGATTGGGATAGGCGAACAGGCCGACCGAGGCGTTCTCGCGGTTCTTCCCCGCCTTGTCCTTGAACTGGGTCATCCGATTGAGCCAGCCGAGCCGGGCGACACAGTTGAAGACCCAGGCGAGCTGGGCGTGACCGGGGACCTGGCTTTGAACGAACACGATACTGGCTTTGGGATCGACACCGGCGGCGAGCACCGCGGCCGCGACTTCCCGGGTGCTGGACACCAGTTCCTTGGGGTCCTGCCAGACGGTGATCGCGTGCATGTCGACCATGCAGAAGATGCAGTCGTAATCGCTCTGCAGGCGGACCCAATTGCGGATCGCCCCGAGATAATTGCCGAGATGCAGGTTTCCCGTCGGTTGAATGCCGGAAAAGATACGGTTCATTTCGTGCTTGCTACTCTTACCCGTTGCGACGCCGTCGCCGGCGCGCCGGTTTATGGCGGTTCAAGCGAAATCGGTCAAGCGGCGTCACTTACCCTTACCGCGCATCAGCCCGCGCAGGTCCGCGAGTCCGGCGGCGCCGGTGAGTTGGGCAACGGCCGCGAACACGGCGCCGCCGGTCAGCACCAGTGCGCCAAGGGCGGCGATGCGCTGGGCAAGACCGGCGGTCAGCCACCCGGCCAGCCCCCAGTGAAGCACGGCCAGAACCCCGGCCATCGCGACGCTGGCCAGCACCATCCGCGGCAGCCGGCTCCTGAGCCGGGCGTCGATCGCGAGGAATCCCCGGCGGTGAAGGATCACGGCGAGCAGGCCGGCGTTGATCCACGACGAGACGGATGTGGCGATGGCGATGCCGACGTGTTGAAATGGCCCCATCAGAATGAGGTTCAGGATCAGATTGATCGCCGTGGTCAGCGCCGCGATCTTGACCGGCGTGACCGTGTCCTCGCGGGCGTAGTAGCCGGGCGTCAGCGTCTTGGCGAGGACATAGGCGGGAAGGCCGGTGGCATAGGCCGACAGCGCCCAGGCCGTCGCCTTGGCTTCCTCCGCCCCGAATTCACCCCGTTCGAACAGCACCGAGATCACCGGGCCGGAAATCACCATCAGCGCCGCCGCCGCCGGCAAGGTCAGGAGGAAGGCGAACTCCAACGCGCGGTTCTGGCTGTGGAGGGCGGCTTCGCCATCGCCGGCGCGCACCTGCCGGGAGAGCAATGGGAGCAATGCCGTACCGACGGCGACGCCGACGA
>JAUXFS010000153.1 GCA_030622775.1 Rhodospirillales bacterium
ATGCCCAGTCGCCGCTCACTCATCGCAAGTCCTCCTTCGTTCCTGTTTGCGACTTGATCACGCAAGCCACCTGGAGAGATTGGCGCGGACGAAATCGTCGTCGTTGAGCTCGGGCCAATCGGCATAGACGCGATCGATCTCCGCGCTTTGCCCCGGGCTCAGGGTCTCGTCGGGATCCAGACACCAGATCCCTTCCAGCAGTCCCTGCCGACGGAGAACCTCGTGGCACCCGGCGATGCAGCCGCGAAATTCGTTGGCGGCGTCGAAAAAAGCCGCGTTGCAGTCGGTGATCGCCGGGTCTAGGGCGAGAAGATCGAAGTCGAGGCCGCCCTTGTCCACGGTTTGACGAACGCGATCGAGAAGCGCGACGGCGCGACGGGTCCACACGCTCCAGTGTCCGAGAAGCCCACCCTTGATGCGGACGGTCACCGGCGCGCCATCCCGTTTCAGCACAAACGGGATCAGCAGATCGAGGAGGATGTGGTCGTCGTTGCCGGTGTAGAGGCTCACTCGCTCCTCCGCGCCCGCCGCGATCACCCCTCGAACGACGTCCAGGGTGCGATAGCGATCGAAGGGCGCGATCTTGATGGCGATCACGTTGTCGATGGCGGCGAACCGGCGCCAGAAGCTCGACGCCAGGACGACGCCGCCGACCGCCGGCTGAAGATAGAAACCGATCAGCGGAATTGCCTCCGCCACCCTTTCACAGTGGGCGATCAGGTCCGCTTCCGAAGCATCGCGCAGGGCGGCGAGACTCAGCAAACCGGCATGATAGCCGTGCGCGACGGCGATGCGGGCCTCGGCCACGGCCTGTCCCGTTCCGCCCGCCAGTCCGGCGATCATCGCCAACGGACGGTCGCTCCATTCGGCGGCCGTTTCGGCGGCGATCGCCAGCACCGGCTCGTACAGCCCGACGTCACGGATCGCGAACTGGGTGGTATGCACCCCGACGGCCAGGCCGCCGGCCCCCGCGTCGATATAGTAGCGACCGAGCGCCCGCTGACGCCGAACGTCGAGCCTGCGACCGGCGTCGAGCGCGAGGGGATGGGCGGGAATCACGGCTCCCCGGCGCAGCACCGCCCGAACTTCCTCGGGAATATCCGATCGATGCAGGCCCATGCCCCCCTACCCTACCCTTGCCCTTGCCCCGGGCGGCAACAAGTAACCAGACGGTCAATTCCTCAGCGTAAGAGACCGGTCATTGAGGGGTCAAGCCAAGGCTGCGAGCCCGCGTCGTCAGTAGGCGCCGTCGCGGACCTCGAAATGGGTCTCCTTGCCCAACGTCGGCATATCTCGCGCCACCCAGTCGGCCACCCAGTCGATCATCCGTTCCAGCGGCGCCGAGGGACGGCCGAACAAGCGGACGGCCTCACCGGTATCGACCAGCCACGCGGCTCCGGCCTCCTTGCCGACGAACACGGGCGTCCTGCCGAAACGCGCGCCGAAAGCCGATGCCAGGGCGCGGATGCTCACAGTTTCCGGACCGCTGACATTGAGCGGCGATGTCGGTTGGGTGCAGTGGCGCAACGCGCGCAATGCCTGCGCGTTGGCGTCACCCTGCCAGATCACGTTGACATGGCCCATTGTAAGGTCGATGGCGTCCCCGGAGATCACCTTGCGAGCCACGTCGTGCAGCACCCCGTAGCGCATGTCGATGGCGTAGCTCAGCCGGATCAGCCGGCCCGGCGTGCCGTGCTTTGCGGAGAAGTACCGGAACATGTACTCGCGCCCGACACAGGAATTGGCGTAGTCCCCCGGCGGCGGGATAGGCGGTGTGTCTTCGGCGGCGCCGCCACGGCGAACATCGACGAACGGATAGACGCAGGCGGTGGAGAACCCGATGATCCGCGCGCCGGCGAAGATCTCGGCGACGAGGGCGGGAACGTGAACGTTCATCGCCCAGGTCAATTCCTCCGATCCGGTCGAGCCGAACTTACGCCCGGCCATGAAAATGACGTTCTCCAGCCTGGGGATATTGGCGAGCGCACCACGATCGAGGAGATCACAGGCGAGCGTCTCCACCCCCCAGTCCGCCAATTTCTCCCGCACGCCCGGCTCGCTGAAACGAGCGACGCCGACAACGCGTTTTTCGGGAGCCGCCCGCTTGGCGAGCCCGGCCAGCGTCGGCCCCATCTTGCCGCCAACCCCGAGAACCAGAATGTCTCCATCCACTCGCGCCAGATCGTCGCACAACGCCCGGTTCGGCTCGGTCATGAACGCTTCCAGCGCCGTCACGTCGGCAAAGCGTTCCGGGAGATCATCGGCGGCGAGACGGCTCATTTTTCCCAATCGGTCGGTGGCGCGGTGGCGGCAGTATGCGCCATCGCCACGGCCCGTGCCAACTCGGGCCTGTGGACAATTGAGATGGCGCCTGCTCTGGGAAGGTATGACCGGAATGGAGAAGAAAACGGGGAGGACGCCGATCAGGCGTCAGCGCATCTCTGCTTGTCGGCGGCAAGCCGTGTTCGAGAGATTGTCGGAACCGCGCGGTCTAGAAACGCAGCCCCGCGGGCCCGGTTACCAGCAAGCGAACCAGTTCCGCCTGCCGATCGGTGCCGGTCTTGCCGAACACCTGCTTGAGATGTTTGCGAACCGTCTCGTAGGCAACCCCAAGGGCCTCGGCAACCTGGTCGAGACGGTACCCTCGCGCCAACAGCGCTACCACCCTCGATTCCGCACGGCTGAGGCCGTAGATCTGGCATATCTGCGCCGGATCGATCTCCACCGGCCGGTCCGGGTCGCCAACAAACACGATCGCCACCGGCTTGCCCTCGACTTCGGGCTCGTTTTCCTCGCGCACGGGCACGACGAGCACCGACAGCGGCTTCTGTCCCGGCGCACGCGGTACGCTGAACGCGGGAACCTCTTCCGCTCGGTTTTTCCTGTCCCTGCCCCCATCCCCTGAAATCAGGTCTCGAAACCGCAATTTGCGCCAGCCCCAGTCCACCCAAAGTCCGCCGTCGGCGATGGAAAGCACCTCTCCGGTATCGATGATCTTCCTGGCCGTCTGGTTGGCGCCGATCACGCCGCCGGTTCCACTCAATAGAATGATCCCCATCGGCATGACGTCCAGCGCCTCCATCGCAATCCTCTGGATGTCCTGTGCTTTGCGGAATGCCTCGCCGGCCCGGAAACCGCGCTGCATTTTCGGCAGCAAATCATGGAGCAGCGCGATCTCGGTTTCGCCGAACGGCCCGGCGTCCTCGGAGCGCCCGAAAACGAGGTAGGTGACGACGCTGCCCCGTCTGTCGAGAACGCCGAAAAGATGGTGCAGAAGGTCCTGCGGGGCGAGCCAGTCCCGATAGTAGTCCGTCGTGACGAGTTCGTTGTCGGGGACGATTTGCTGGCTGGTCCAGACCGCTCCCGGAGACCGGAAGTACTCTTCCTGATGCAACCAGACATCGCGACCGGCGTATCGGCTTTCGTACGACGCCACGTAGTCGGTATCGATGTCGATCAAGTGCTCCAACCGACCCGTGTCGGTCTCGTAGTCGTGAGACGCGATCGCACAACTGCGTGCATGAACGGCATCTCCCATCTGCCTCAGGATCGGCGGCCACAACCTCCAATCCATGCTGGCATCATAGAAGCCTGCTACAATTCCTAGAAGTGATGTGCCCATTTTCATAACGCAATCGTTGTGTTTTTATACAAATTTCATCTAAAGATTTGTACCGCATGTGGGGGCGTTGTGCAACTTAAAAACGTATTTTTTTGATATAAACAACCCAAAGGGAGTATCCATCGATCGGACCGGACCCGCTGGAATGGCAACGAACGACAGAACCCGGGCATCGGCGTTGCATGAAAGCCGCGGGACGTGAGCACGGCAAAAGCCGTCTATGCCGTGCGCCAAGATGGTCGAAGCGCCGGCCCATCCGTGATAGAATTTTCTCACGATGCCGGATTTTTCGCCGATCTCCCGTTGCCTACGCTTTGGCGTTGGCGCCGCCGCCATTGGAATGGCGGTCGCGTGCGCCTACAAGGAGGGCGCGGACGACCCGGCTTCCCGAAAGCTGAACTGGTTCAGCTATCTCAACGCCGACGATGTCAGGGAAGGCTGCGGGCCCGAGGCGCCGACCCGATACAGATTCATCTATAACGGTGTCTACTTCGCTCCGGGGAACGAACAGGTGAGAACCTACGACATCGACGCGGCCCCGCACGGTACCGATGGGCATCAGGTCAAGGTTCGGGTGATCGGCGCCGTCCACCTCAACAACGTCATCATCGACGATCCGATCGGCACCCTGTTCAACGATCCGCGGGACCTGCTGGCGCCCGGTCGCGGTGTGATCGAGCATGTCACGGTGGGCGACAGTAACCTCGATGCCCTCGACAGGGCCTTGGCGGCGAGCGGATTTTTCCGGCCGGCGCCGGCCGGTCTTCGTCTTGAGTCCGAGGATTTCTTCTGGCTGGCGGCGGCCTGTATCCACGGGAAGTTCGTCTACAACGCCTACAAATGGCCATCGGCGGAGTTCGAGAACGCGACGTTCCCGGACGTGCTCCTCTCCTGGGATCCCACGGGAATTCCGCTCAATCCGCCAAAGAAACTCACCAACCTGGACGTTTATGGCGAGATGACGCCGCGAGAGGGTGCCGCCCAGAGTTTTTCGGTAACGGTGGGAGAGAACGGCCTGGTCGGCATCCACACCCTGTTCTAGGGGTCCGGGTCGGACATCGGGTCCCCGGGCTCAGGCGACGACGGCGGACTCGCGAGCGACATCGAGCATGCGCATCAGGACATCGGGCTCCTGGGCGCCGGAAACCACGAACGTTCTGTTGAACACGAACGAGGGCACGCCGTTGATGCCGAGCCTGTGGGCCCGTGCGTTCTCCGCGTAGATCAGCGCCAGTTCGGTATCGCTTGTCAGGTAGGGCCTCAGGGCCTTGATATCGAGTCCGAGCCCGACGCCGATGCCGATCAACACCGCAACCTCGCCGATGTCGCGGCCGGCGACGAAGTGATTGAAGAACAGGGCCTCGACCGCGGCGTCGGCCTGGCCGTGGGTCTCGGCGAAACGGATCAGCCGATGGGCGTTCACCGTACTGGGAGTGCGTCTGATACGCTCGAAAGCGAAGTCGATCTCCACCGACTGGCCGACGTCGGCGATGGCGCCGTACACCCGGCCGACCCTCGCCTCGCTGCCGAATTTGCGCAGCAGGTAGGTGCTGCGATCGATGCCATCGGGGGGAATGTTCGGATTGAGCAGGAAAGGCCACCACCGCACCGTCGGGGCCAGGTACGGCCGGAACGCCAACGCCCTCTCGAGCCGGCGCTTGCCGATGTAGCACCAGGGACATCCGGGGTCGAAGATGACCTCGATCAACACCTCGTCGATCACGTCTCGCCACTCTCACTTAAGTCCAACCTGCGTCGACAAAGCCGTCGTTCCGGGCCGGTCCGCGCCAGCCCGACAGGTCCCGATACGGCTGTCGAACGATCTCCATGGTTGTATCACGATCGAACCGTTTCGGTTAGGCTTCCGCCGATGCGGCGAACGTTTCCCGCGTCATATTTCCTGTGGTTCAAGGGGGAAAAGGAAATCCCAGTGGTCCATCTCTGACATATGGTACCCATACGATCGCGTTTTCCGTTCCCTCGGCAGGAGGTCGCGCGGAAGAAACTGTTCAAGTAGAGTTCAGGCGCCGGGCGCGGACATCCGTCCGCTTGGCTATC
>JAUXFS010000024.1 GCA_030622775.1 Rhodospirillales bacterium
ACCAGCGCGATCGATCGCGAGCGTTTCATGCGTTTTCCTCCGTGGATGCGAATGGCAGGCGTCGGAACCGAAAGCTCCCCATCACCTTTGCCGGTACGGTGAAGATAGTCGTTGAAGGGCCCGACGGGAACCAGCAAGTGCGCATTCAGCCGCAACCGCATATGTGTCAGACCTTGATCGCCCGGCCATGCCGATGCAGTGCGCAGGCGACGAGCGACGCGGGGCGAACGCTCAGGCCAGATACACCCGTTCCAGCGCGCTCCGCGACACGTTGCCCCGGTTGTCCTCGGCCTCGACGAAATAGCGGATGTCGCCGGCGCCGACCGGCAGTCGGGCGGTATAGTAGTTGGCGACGACCGCGGCGCCGGTCTCGGACGGATAGGGGCCGTGGTTTTCCATCTCGAATTTTGTCTCGCCGGTGGCGGCGCGTAGCACCAGGTTCACCCGCTTCAGGCCGGCGATGTCGTGGACGAAGGTGTGGACCACGCCTTCGCGCCGGGCATCCTCCAGGCACCCCTGGCCCCACTTCTTGCCGCCCGGGTTTTCCGGCGTCACCCACGGCGCGAAGATGGTCGGCCCGGTCTTGTTCTTGCCCTTGGCGACGAGGGTATCGAGCGCGTCCTTGATCCGGCCGTGGCCGAGGTTGGCGGCGTTGGCCACCTGCCGGTCCCAGACGTCCTGTCCGGTCCAGTACCAGTAGCAACTGGTCTCGGCGGTCAGCATCAGCCGCGTCGCCTCGGCCAGCGCCGGATGATCCGGCTCGGCGTCCTCCAGCGAATGCACCATGTTCTGGAACGCCGTCAGCACCGCCCACGAGTTGAGATCCGGCGAATACGGTTCGTTGTAGCGGCTGAACCATTTCATGAACTGGGGGTCGCCGTTGTCGGCGCCGCTCCACGACCCGGGCTCGATGTGGACCGCCGCGGCCGGATCGGGCGGGAAGCGCTCGAGATAGTCGCGGATCGTGGTCAGCTCGAAGCGGGGATCCCGGTTGAGCCATTCCACCATCCGGCCGGTGTTGTGATGGTAGTAGCTGTCGGCGCCGCCGCCGTGGTTGTCGCCGTCGGAATGCAACAGGAAGAACGGCGGATGCTTGGGATCGAAACCGCCGGTCGAGACGACCCGGTCGTACACCTGCCCGAGCACGTCCGCGTACTGCAACGCGCCGAAGCCGCCGCGGGCGTCCTCGTTGCCGATATAGCGCTCCGCCGGCACCGCGATCAGCTTGTGGGTGTTGCCGTGCGGATCCTCGTAGGCCACGTACTCGGGCCGGAGCAGAGCGGGCGAGATCTTCGATCCGGCCCAGATGTTGTGAAGCTGCAGCCAATCGTCCGCCGGCGGGTCGGCCTGTTCGGCCGGATTGGGCGGCAGCATGCCCTCGCCGATGCCGGCGTAGGGGTAGTCCTCGCAGGCGCGAAAGCGATGGATCGAGTCGTAGATCACCGCCTTGATCCCGGCCTCGATCAGCGCCGGGATCATCCGCACGTGGAAAGCGGTCTCCGGCGGGAACAGGATTCTCGACGCCTCGACGCCGAACGCCTTGTTGACGATGCGCCGGTGCCACTGGATCTGCTTGACGATGTCGCGGCCGGGGATCAACGCCATCAGCGGGTGGTGGAAGCCGAACGCGGTGAAGTCGACGCGGGGATTGCCGAGATCGGTGGTGTCGCCGGCGGCGGCGCGGAGCGCCCCGTTCCAGCCGGCGAAGCGTCCGCCGCACAGGCCGTCGCGGGCGCAGCGGTCGAGCTGTTCGATCAGCGAACCGCTCCAACTCGTCGACAGACCCGCGTGCGCCAGCCCGGCGTGCGCGTACTGGCGCACCGCCGCCGGGATGAAGTCGGTGTAGTTGCCGCCGCGCGAGCCGAAGATCCCGTCCTTCTCGCCGTCCCAGGCATTCGGATCGGTGGTGTCGTAATACGGCTGGTGCATGTGCTTGTGGATGCCGAAGTAGACCTTGACCTCGGCGCCGGCGACGACACCGGCTCGGGGGGCGGAGCGGGCCGCGGCGTTCAGCATCACCGTGCGGAACTCCTTGACCCAGTCGCCGCCGTCGGCCCGGCCGATGTCGGCCTTGCGGCAGCCCTCCACCTGAACCGTGATCTCCCCCGGCCCGGTCAGGCCGGCCGGCACGTCGACCACGTACTCGGTCGCCGATTCCACGGCGGGGGCGGAGCGGATGGCGTCGCCGTTGATCAGATGCCGTCCCCCTTGGGCATGGACGATGACCTGAGGGAACGGGATTTCGCCGTCGGCGCTCAAGGTGATCGCGAATTCGGGATTCTTTCCCGAGGCCTCGCAGACGAGGCCGGCGGGCGTGTCGATGCGAAGAAACCGAGAGAAAACGGTCATTGCCGCACTCCTGAAAGGCTGGAAACGAAGGCGATCGATCGGAACGGCCCGTCCGCTGGCGCGGAAACAGCGCACGCTTCCGCGGATCGTGCAATCTTTTTTTGGAGATTGGAGGGCCTCGCATCCTGCTCTCGCGGCACGCTCGACGACGCCTGCACGGCCGCCCAACCGACGAGCCGAAACCGAAACATACTGCCCGAAACCCGGCGAATCGCCGCGCCTGGGCCGAGGCATTCGGCAGCCATGAGCTACGAGCGTGGCGGAAGATCGGCGAGCGGTGCTTCGGGTTGCGCGATCCCGATGTCGTGTTGCACTTCGGGCTGGGACGCATCGAGGGGAACCGTGCCCGGATAGGCGACGGTGACGGCGAACTGCGCGTCCTCCTGCGGAACCGGCGCGGGGCGTCGGGACACCCGGTGGACGGCATAACCTCCGAGGACCGCCATCACCGCCGCGAGGAACGCGTAGAGCCCACCCGGGCCGAGCCAGCCCATCATCATCGAAGCGACCGGTGATCCGACCATCGATCCGATGCTGTAAACCAGAATCAGGGCGGCAGCGGCGGGGACCAGCGAGCTTTCGGGCAACCAGTCGTTGATATAGGCGAGGAGAATGGCGTACAGGGGAAAGGTGCTGGCCCCGGCAAGGACGGCGCCGACGAGAACGAAGCCGGGCGACGGCCGTTCGGGCATCGTCGCGGCGAACAGGCCGCACCCGATACCGCCGAGAACGGCGACGACCGCGATGACCACCCGGCGGTCGAACCGGTCCGACAACCAGCCAAGCGGATACTGCAGGCACAGGCCGGAAAGCATCGCCGTGGTCATGAACGCCGAAACCCATCCCGGCTCCAGCGTCATCTGGTCCGCGAACACCGGGCCGAGCCCGATGAACGCGCCTCCCACGGCGCCGACCAACAGCACGCCGACGATCCCGAACGGCGTTTCCGCGAAAAGCCGCCGTAACGGCAGTCGCTCGCTGCGTAACGGCTCGCCGACCACCGGCGCGCTCGCCCGGGTCAGGGTCACCGGAACCAGGGCGAACGACACCATCATCGATGCGATGACGAACAGCACGAACCCGCCGGCGGACCCGAGACCGGCAAGCAGCGGGCCGCACGCGTAGCCGGCGAAGACCGCGCTGGCGTAGATCGACAGCAACCGGCCACGAAACTCGTTGCTCGCCCGTGCGTTGAGCTAGCTCTCGACGACCAGGTAGAGCCCGGCGAAGCAAAAGCCGGTGGCGAAGCGAATCGCCGCCCACGCGACCGGATCGGGCAGCAGCGGATGCGCCAGCGTCACGCCGGAAATAATGGAGGCCAGCGCCGCGAACGTGCGGATGTGGCCGGCCATCCCCACCAGCCGGACGGCGAAAACCGACCCGACCGCGAAGCCGCCGAAATAGGCTGCGGTGATCCACCCCATGGCCTGCACCGAGAACCCTTCCAGACTCCCCCGCAGCGCCAGAACCACGAACTGCAGGCTATTGCCGGCCAGCAGCATGGAAAAGCTGAGAATCAGCGCCGCGACGGAAAGCAGAAGTGAACGCATCCCCCGATCCTTTCGTCGTCCGCCGACAGGCGCCTGTTCGAAATTCGAGCTCACCGATCGTCGGTAGCCGCCGCGACCCATGGTAGCATCGCCGACCGTCCGAAGCCATTCCGACGCCGGTCCTCTCGCCCCCGGCAACGCCTCCCCCCTCGGCGGACGTTTGCTTCCGGGCGGGCGAACGGGGCGTGGGAATTCGGCACCCGCAGCGTTGGCCCGCGAAGACCGGGCGACGGCACCCCTGTCGAGCGGAAACACCCCTGCCGGCGGGCGAACCACGGATCCCGTTGCGTGAAAATCTATATTTTATACTCTCTATGATTGCATTCGCCCATAACTTTTGGCACACTGCGGCCGGAGGCAGGCGGCGGACGCCGCGGCGGAAAGACAATCCAGGAGATCCCCATGGCCTTGACCGCACCCCTTTCCCGACCGATGCCCGAGCTGGTGGTGCCGATGGTGGCGGCCGGAGCGATCCTCGCCACCGACGTCCTCAAGCTCCGCCGCGAAGTGTTCACCGACGGTGCCGTAGACCGCGGCGAAGCCGAGCTTCTGTTCTATCTGAACGAGCGCTGCCGCAACCACGGCACCGCCTGGAACGACTTCTTCGTCGACGCGCTCACCGACTACTTCGTCTGGCAACAGCAGCCGAAGGGCTATCTCGGTATCGGCGAGGGGCGGTTTCTGATCGAGGGCATCACCCGCGACGGCCGCATCGACGGCCGCACCGAGCTGGAGCTGCTGGTCAACGTCGTCCACTGGGTGCGGCGCTGCCCCGAGAGGGTGGTGTTGCTTGCGCTCGAGGCGGTCAAGGAGAGCGTGCTCGCGGGCGGTGGGCTCCTGTTCGGTTCGAAGCGGCGGCGGCCCGGCATCATCGACCGGGCGGACGTGGAGATCATCCGCAAGCTGATCTACGCCGGCGGCGGGGCGGGAGGCCTGACCGTCACCCGCGCCGAGGCCGACATGCTGTTCGATCTCAACGACGCGACGGTGGAGAAAGAGAACGCCGACACCTGGGAGGAGCTGTTCGTCAAGGCGATCGCCGGTCACGTGATGTTCCCCCAGGGTGCTCCGGTGGTGCCGGACGTGGACGAGGTGATGCGGCGCGAGGCCTGGGTCAAGGACCGCCGCAGCGTCGGCCGGCTGCTCGGCGGCATCGGCGGCGCCGTCGTCCGCGGCAAGTTCGCCCAGGGCTGGCATATGGCCGACCTGTTCGGCGCCCGGGCCAAGCGCGAGGAGGCCGAGCGCGAGCGCGCCGAGGCCGAGGAAGCCGAGCGCCGCCAGTCCATCGACGCGGCGGAGGCGGCTTGGCTGGTCGAGCGGATCGGCCGCGACGAGATCGTCCACGACAATGAACGCGCGTTGCTCGCGTTCATCAAGAAGCACGCGTCGGCGGTGCATCCGTCGCTGCTGGCGTTGTTCGAACAGGCCGGCGTGTAATCCGCGCCGGCCCCTGGTTAGCCCCAAGAAGCCCCCCTACCCCATCCGTTCCCGGTAGCCGGCGGCGCCCGGCAAGATCTGCCGGCCTCGATCGATGTTGCCGACCCCGGCCGCTCAAGTCACCCTGAAAAATCCAATTTTACAACGCCTTAGAGGAAAACGGCGTTGGCACGGCTTTCGCAAGGCTGCGCCGAGAATTGGCATCGCCTGCCGGGAAAGCTGCTCATGAACGCAAACAACGACAACCATCGCCTTTGCCGCCGGGCCCTCGCCAAGGGGCGGAAGGCGGCCGCGGTGGCCATCGCCCTGGTGCTGGCCGTGGCGACGGTGGACACGGCGTCGGCGGCGTCGCGGATCAAGGACATCGTCGACTTCGAGGGGGTGCGCGAAAACCAGTTGGTCGGCTACGGGCTGGTGGTCGGCCTCAACAACACCGGCGATACCCTGCGTGAAGGCGGCTTCACCAAGCAGAGCCTGCAGTCGATGCTCAACCGGTTGGGCGTCAAACCGACCAACGAGGGGCTCACCTCCCAGAACGTCGCCGCGGTGATGATCACCGCCGAGCTGCCGGCGTTCGCCCGCCAGGGTACCCGCATCGACGTGACCGTCAGCGCGCTGGGCGATGCCGAAAGCCTGCAAGGCGGAACGTTGCTGGTCACCCCGCTGCTCGGCGCCGACGGCGAGGTCTACGCGGTGGGCCAGGGACAGGTCGGCGTCGCCGGCTTCTCCGCCGGCGGCGCCGCGGAAAGCATCACCCGGGGGGTGCCGACCAGCGGCCGCATCGCCAATGGCGCGATCGTCGAGCGCGAGGTCGCCTTCGAGATGGCCAACATGGACTCCGTCACCCTCACCCTGCGCAGCCCCGACTTCACCACCGCCCGGCGCATCGGCCAGGCGATCAACGCGTTTCTCGGCACCGCCGCGGCCAGGCCGAGCGATCCGAGCACCGTTCACGTGGCCGTGCCCGACAGCTACCACAGGAACGTGGTCAACCTGCTCACCGACATCGAGCAACTGAGGATCGAACCCGACCAGCCGGCGAAGGTGATCATCGACGAGACCTCGGGGATCATCGTCATGGGCGAGAACGTGCGGGTCAGCACCGTCGCCATCGCCCAGGGCAACCTGACCATCCGCATCACCGAGACGCCGGAGGTCTCCCAACCCAACCCGTTCGCCGAGGTCGGTCATACGGTGGAGGTGCCGCGCACCGACATCGAGGTGGATGACGACTCCGACCACCGTCTCGGCGTCGTCGAGCAGGGCGTAACCCTCCAGAACCTGGTCAACGGCCTCAACGCGCTGGGCATCGGCCCCCGCGACATGATCTCCATCCTCCAGGCGATCAAGGCGGCCGGCGCCCTGCACGCCGAAATCAGGGTGATGTGATGGGCGACAGCGTGGCGACCCTCCAGGCCCGCACCGCGGTGCTGACGGCGAACGGCAGGCCGCCGGTGGTGCGCGCCGATGCCGACCTCGCCCGGGTCCGCCGCACGGCGGTCGAGTTCGAGGCCTATTTTCTGGCCCAGGCGCTGCAGCCGATGTTCGCCGGCATCGGCGCCGAGGAGCCGTTCGGCGGCGGCTTCGCCGAGGACATGTGGCGGTCGATGCAGGTGGAGCAATACGGCAAGGCGCTGGCCAAATCCGGCGGCATCGGTATCGCCGACGCGGTGGTCCGCGAGATGCTGCGGGCTCAAGAGCAAACGGAAGGACCGACACCATGAACGCAGACGAGCAAGCGACACCGCGCGCGACCGAGGCCGAGGCGGTCATCGTTCGCCTGGCCGACGTGCTGCTGCGCGAGAATGCCGCGCTCGGCGATGGGCGGCGCGACGAGCTTGCCGGGTTGACCGCCGAGAAGATCGCCGCGTGTCGCGCCTACGAGGCGCTACTCAGGTCATTCGCCGACAATCCGGATACGCTTGCCGCCATCGACGACGATCAACGCCGCAGGCTGCGCCAGCTCGGTGACAAGCTGATCTCCGTGGCCGAGGACAACGCCCGCAGGCTCGAGGTCGCGGTCGCGGCCCACCGCCGGTTCATGGACACGGTAGCGGAGGCGGCGCGGTCGCTGGCGCCGGGGCCGGGCATCTATTCGCGCAACGGCAGCGTCGGTCAGGGGCGGACGGCGCGCGCCGTGGCGCCGGTGGCCGTTTCGGTCAACCGGTCGCTGTAACGGCCGCCACCGGAGCGCATCATGTCACAAGATCTCACCCTCGCCCTTCGCACCGCCCACAGCGGGCTTCTCGCCAACCAGGCGGCGCTCGAAACCGTCGCCCGCAACGTCGCCAACGTCAACACGCCGGGCTACTCCCGCAAGATCGTCAACCTGGAGAACCAGGTGCTGGCGGGTGACGGGGTCGGGGTCCGGGTCGGCGAACTGACCCGGCGGATCGACGAGGGCTTGATAAAGAACCTTCGCCTCGAGTCCGGAACGCTCAGCGCGCTCTCGACGAAAGGGGATTTCCACGCCCGCATCCAGGACCTGTTCGGCACGCCGGAAAGCAACACCTCGCTCAGCCATACCCTTTCCCGGTTCCAGGCGGCCCTGGAGTCGCTGTCGCTGGCGCCCCAGGGCGCACTGGAGCGGAAGGAGGCGGTCCGCCGGGGCGAGGACATCGCGTTCCAGCTCGGCGGCATGACCACCGCGATCCAGAACCTGCGTCAGGAGGCGGACGCCGAAATCGGCCTGACGGTGAACGAAATCAACGAGCTGCTTTCGCGTATCGCCGACCTCAACAACAAGATCATCCGCAACGAGGCGATCGTGCGCGGCACCACCGATCTCCAGGACGAGCGCGATAAGGTCGTCGACCGGCTTTCCGAGCTGATCGACATCCGCGTGTTCAAGCGCGGCGACGGCGACCTGGTCGTGCACACCGCCGGCGGCACGACCCTGGTCGACAACGTCGCCGTGACCCTCTCGCACATTTCGGCCGCCAACGCCGCCGCGACCAGCACCTACGCGGAGGGCAACATCGACGGCATCTTCATCGGCGATCCGGCCCTCGGCCACGATATCACCAACGCGATCCGCTCCGGGCAGCTTTCCGGGCTGATCGAGATGCGCGACGCGACCCTTCCCAACCTGCAGAGCACCATCGACGAGCTCGCCGCCGAGGTCCGCGACGGCGTCAACCGCATTCACAACCGCGGCGTGGCGTTCCCCGGCCTGCGGCAGGCCACCGGCAGCCGCGTCTTCGTCGAGCCCAACACCCAGACCATGACCCTCGCCAACGGCGGCGACGTCACCCTCGCCCTGTTCGACGCCGCCGGTGACCAGGCAGCGGCGACCACCTTGGAGACGGTGATGCAATCGGCCGCGTTCGGCGGCGGCGCCCAGCCGGCGAACGGCCCGTGGACCATCACCGAGGTCGCCGCGACGATCGAGGACTGGCTGCGGGCCAACGGCGCCGCCGCGGCGACGGCCGCGTTCGACGTCGACGGCAGGCTGGAAATCAACCTCAATGCGCCGTCGCTCAACCTCGCCTTCGTCGACGAGGCGGCGACCGCTTCGGGCAGCGTGGCGCAGGACGCCGTCGTCCGGTTCGACGCCGACGGCGACGGCGCCGTCGACGAGACCGTCGCCGGGTTCTCTTACTTCTTCAGCCTCAACGACCTGTTCACCGACGGGCTGGCCGACAACATCCATGAGACCAACGTCGTCGGCGCCGGTTTCACCGCCAGCGCGGCGACCCTCACCTTCCGCAACGCCGCCGGTATCCTCGGCGGGCCGCTGGCGATCGCCGCCGGCGACAGCCTCGCCGACATCGCCGCGGCGATCAACACCACCATCCCCGGCCTCACCGCCGGCATCGTCCCGGACGGCAACGGGGTGCGGTTGCGGATCTCGTCCGACGACGGCGCCAGCTTCACGGCGACCCAGGACGTCGGCGGCGGCGACACCCTGCTCACCGATCTCGGCATCCATTCGGCGGACGTCCGGGTGGCCGGCGCCCTCGCGGTGCGCGCCGACATCGTCGCATCGCCCGAGCGGATCTCCCGCGGCACGGTGCAATGGGACCCCGACCTGGGGACCGCCGGCGCCTACTTCGTCAGCGTCGGCGACGACACCGTCATCCGGCAACTGGCGGCGGCGTCCGGCGACGTCAACGGCTTCGACGGGGCCGGCGGCGTCGACGCCACCACCGCCACCTTCAGCGGCTACGCGGCAAGGATCATCGGCGAGGTGTCGGCGCAGGCCGAACTCAACGAGAGCCGCGCGTCGTTCCAGGGCGGACTGGTCGAAAGCCTGCGGTTCAAATCCGACTCGGTGCGCGGCGTCAACCTGGACGAGGAGATGGGCGACCTGATCCTTTACGAGCAGGCCTACGCCGCCGCGGCCCGGGTGATCAGCGTCATCCAGAACATGTTCGAAGCGCTGGAGCGCGCGGTGTGAGCCGAAAATTAGGGCCTGATGACAATTAGGCCCTAGCAGTGTAACGAAAGATTTCTCGAGCCATGGAACGCATCAGCAATCTTGCCGCCAGCAATTCGATCCTCGGCGTCCTGTTTCGGACCCAGCAACGGCTGCACGACCTGGAGGTCCAGGTCACCAGCGAGAAGGTCTCCCAGGACTACACCGGCATCGCCAGGCAGACGGGGTACCTGCTCAACATCGAAAACTCCCGCGACATCCTCGAGCGCTTCGCCCGCAACAACGAGATGATGGAGACGCGGCTCGATCTGGTCTCCACCACCGTCGAGGGCGCCCGCGCGACGATCCACGACTTTCGCAATATGGTGCTGGATATCGGCACCGGAACGCCTCTCGACCAGGTCCATATCGAGGACCTCCAGGCCGCCGCCTTTCGCGCGCTGACCGTCCTGGAGACGCACCTCAACACCGAGGTGGACGGACGCTACGTGTTCGCCGGCGGCCGGGTGACCACCGAGCCGGTCGAGTTCAACCTGACCTCTCTCGCCGACTTCCAGGCAACCTATGACGGCGCCGCCGCCAAGTACGCCG
>JAUXFS010000339.1 GCA_030622775.1 Rhodospirillales bacterium
CTGGGTCAGGCCATCCTTGGCGTGCGCGCCGTCAACCGGAGCGATGAAAACATGTGCAGAATTACCGCCTCCCTGCTCGCCCTCGTGATTCTAGCGGCTTGCACCGCCGAGGTAAAAGGCCCCAAAGCGGAAATCACCCCGCCCGAGATCGTGATCAAATCGGATAGCCATTCCGGCTCCCACTTCTGCCCGCCCGGTCAGGCCAAGAAGGGCCGCTGTTAACCGAGACCCGACCGGCCGGCGACGAACGCCTCGATGTTGTCGATCATCTGATCGGCGAGCGCCTGCATCGCCTCGAAGCTGGCCCAGGCGACGTGGGGGGTGAGGATGAAGTTGGGCATGTCGAGCAGTTGCAGCAGCGGGCTGTCGTCGGCGGGCGGTTCCTTGGCGAGGACATCGAAGCCGGCGCCGGCGATCAGTCCCTCGCGCAGCGCCGCGACCAGATCGTTCTCGTTGACCAGGCCGCCGCGGGCGGTATTGATCAGCAGCGGCCTTCGCTTCATCGCCCGGAACTCCGCCATCGCGATCATCTCCCGGGTCTCCGGGGTCAGCGGCGAATGCACGGTGATCACGTCCGAGGTCTCCAGCACCTCGTCCCACGGCGTATAGAGCGGGCCGAGCCCGGTCCTGCCCTTGTGGGCGGCGAACATTACCGTCATGCCGAACGCCGTGGCGATGGCGGCGACGCCCTGGCCGATCGAGCCCTCGCCGATGATGCCGAGGCGGCTACCGCGCAACTCGTTGATCGGATGGCCGAAGAAGCAGAACTGCCCGGCCTGCTGCCAGCGTCCCCGCCGCACGTCCTCGGTGTAAGCGATCAGGCTGCGGCGCAGCGCCAGGATCAGCGCGAAAGTGTGTTCGGGCACCGTGCCGGCCGCGTAGCCGACGATGTTGGCGACGGGAATGCCGCGCTCACGGCAGAACGCGAGGTCGATGTTGTCGGTGCCGGTGGCGGCGACGGCGATCATCTTGAGCCGCGGCAGTTGCTCGATCGTCTCGCGGCGGACCGGCACCTTGTTGACCACCAGGATGTCGGCGTCGCCCGCCCGCTCGACGACCTCGCCGGCGGTGGTGCGGCCATGGTCGGTCCATCGGTGGTCGAACGCCGGCGGCCGGATCACGATCTCCGGAGGCAGGGTCTCGCGCTCCAGAAAGACGATGTCGAGCGTCATGGTTCCCTCCCGAGGCATGGGGTCGCGGCCTTGGCGGCACTTGAGCACGCACCCTATCCGACGGGAGCAGGCGACGCAAAATCCGAATTACGCCCGCAGATCCGCCGACCGGCGGCACCGGCGGCGACAAGATTTTTTACCACTAAAACGTGTCCTGGTGCACAAGGCGCTTCAAACTCAGGTTGCTTTAGGGTACATTCCGAGGAGAAGATCGGGGGACAAGTCGGCAGCCGATGCAGTTGAACACGGATCATCCAGGGATATCGGATCGCCCGGCGAGAGAGGGCACGGCGGCGGATCCGCGGACGCGTGCCCTGCCGAACTTTCTCTATATCGGCGCCTCGAAAGCGGGGTCCACATGGATCTTCGAGGCGCTCAAGGCCCATCCGCAGGTCTACGTTCCGCCGGCGAAGGATCTCTATTACTTCACCCGCTACTACGACCGGGGAATAGACTGGTACGAGGGTTTCTTCCGCGACGCCGGGACCGGGCACAAGGCGACCGGCGAGCTTTCGATCAGCTATCTGATCCGCGAGAAGGCGCTCGAACGGATCGGCCGGGATCTGCCCGACGCGCGGATCCTGATTTCGCTCAGAAATCCGATCGGCCGGGCGTGGTCCGCCTATACATTCCTGAGACGCAACAACACCATATCGGTCCCCTTCCGCGAAGCGATCGACGAGAAGATCGCGTTTCTCTCCGAGACCGGCCATTACGCCCGGCATCTCGACAACGTCGACGCCTATCTCGAACACAACGACATCAGGATCATGCTGTACGACGACCTGAAGGCGGACCCTTACGCCTTTGGACGCGCCGTTTACCGGTTCCTCGGCGTCGATCCCGAGTTCGACTACACCGAAGCCGAGCGCAACGCCTTGCCGGCGTCCGCCGCGCGCGATCGGCGGATTTCCAGCTTGGTGAAGTGGGGTTCGCGGGCGGCGCGCAATCGGGGCCTGGCCAACCTGGTCGGAAGGATCAAGTCGTCGCCGCTGGTGTTCAACGCCCTCTACAAACCGGTCGACCGGCAGCGGCGCGAGCGGATGTCCGACGACGACTGGAACTACCTGGTGGACCTCTATGGCGAGGGCATCGAAAAACTGGCCCGGCGTCTCGACCGGGACCTGAGCCATTGGTTCGTCCCGCCGTGGAAGCGCCCGTGATCCGGATCGGAGGGGACCTTTCCCGGGCCGGCGTCGAATCCGGTCTCCGCGCCGCCATCGCGAAAACTTCCGTGTAATACCAACCAAGGCTGTCCCGCCGATGCTCGGATCCCTTTCCAAGTTGAAGCGTGGCGCGTTGTTCGGCGCCGCGCTGAGGATGGGTACGGGGGTGTGCACGATCCTGATCGGCGCCTGCCTCGCCCGGATTCTCAGCGTCGAGGCGCTCGGCCTGTTCTTTCTGTTTACCCGCCTCGTTCGCCTCGTCGGCCTGATGGTCGCGTTCGGCATGCCCAACGGGCTGCAGAAGGTCGTCGGCATCGCCGCCGGCGCCGGCGACTGGACCGCCGTGCGGCTGGCGTTGCGCCATGCCGGCCGGCTGCTTGTTCTCGCCACCGCCGCCGCCGCCGCCCTCTACGCCGTCGCCTGGCCGTTCCTCGCCGAGCACCTGTTCGACGACGCGTTGGCGCCGGTGATCGCCCTGGTCATCTTCGCGGTGGTTTTCCTGCGCGCGATCGAGAGGTTGGGCTCGGCGTTCTTCCGCGCCGTCCGCCGGTACGCTCTCGGGATATTCCTGCTCGGGTTCCCCCGCGAAGCCGGCCTTGCCGTCATCTTCGGGCTGATGCTGCTGGCCGGCGTCCACGCCACCCTCGACACCGTGTTGCTGATCTATCTGGGGGTGGCCGCGGCGGTGAGCGTGGCGACCGCCCTGTTGACGTGGCGGTTCGTCTCGCGGCGCTCCGGCGGCGACGGCGCGTCGGTCGACCCGTCGTTCAAGGCGTTCGGCGCGCTCTGTCTGCCGATGATGGTCAACCAGGTGATGGCCGACTTCTACACCCGTTTCGACATCTGGGTGCTCGGCTTCTTCCGGCCCGGAAGCGAGGTCGGCGTCTACGGCGCGGTGGTGTCGCTGACCATGCTGATCATGTTCACCCTGAACATCATCACCCTGCTGATCCCCGGGGTGATCGCGTCGACCCATGCCAAGGGCGAGATGGAGAAGCTCGAACGGCTGATGCGCGCCGCGGCGACCGCGAGTTTTCTCATGGCGCTGCCGCTCAGCCTCGTCTACCTGTTCCTCGGCGGCCCGGTCCTCGCCATCGCCTTTGGGCCGGCGTTCGCGGCCGGCGCCCCGATCCTCGCCATCCTCACCGTCGGCCGCACCGTCAGCGCCGCCTGCGGCAGCCCCGGTATTCTGTTGCAGATGACCGGCCACCACGTGCTGGTGACCAAGATCACCCTGACCATGGCGGCGATCACCCTCACCGCCAGCGTGGCGGTGGTGGGGCCCTACGGTCCCGAGGGAGTCGCGGTGGTGACCGCGCTCAGCATGATCGTGCGCAACATCGCGATGACGGCGTTCGCCCGCTCGCGGGTCGGAATCCTCACCCTGCCCAGCCTCCGCCCCCGCGACATCCGCA
>JAUXFS010000537.1 GCA_030622775.1 Rhodospirillales bacterium
AGTTGTCAGGACGCCCCGGGAGCACACGCGTTTGCCCGGATTACCCCAGTCGAACGTCAGTTATTCTAAACGGAAAACCGTGGAGTTGTCGCTTCCCTTTTCCATCCCTTTTGTCCCCAGCACTTTCCGAGGTGCGCGGGGGACGTGTTGTTTTACCGACAATCTTGGGGCTTCCACACCGAAGCGCAAGGATATTCGTGCCACCGACCGGTGAATGCCGCCGACCGCCCCTGCAAGCCAGAGTTGATGCTCTCCAAAGTAGTACTTATAGGGCTCATGCGACTCTGTCCCGGGGCTCGTGGCCGGAGAAGATCGCGTCAAGGTTGTCGAGGGCGCGGAAGCCCATGGCGTCGCGGGTTTCCCGGGTGGCGCTGCCGATGTGCGGCAACAGGAAGGTGTTGGCGAGTTCGCGGTACTCGGGATGGATGTCGGGCTCGTCGTTGAACACGTCGAGCCCCGCGGCGGCGACCGCGCCGGACTTGAGGGCGGCGATCAGCGCCTCGTCGTCGATGACGACGCCGCGCGCCGCGTTGACCACCACGGCGCCGTGCGGCAGCAAGGCGATCCGCTCGGCGTTGAGCAGGCCCTTGGTCTCCGGCGTCGACGGGCAGTGGACCGACAGGAACTGGCATACCGGCAACAGGTCCTCCACCGTCTGGTGATAGACGGCGCCGGCTTCCTGGTCGGGGTCGAGGCGGCGGACGTCGTGGTAGTGGATTTCCATGTCGAAGCCGCGCGCCCGCCGCGCCACCACCTTGCCGACGCGGCCCATGCCGAGGATGCCGAGGCGCTTGCCGGTCACCTGGATGCCGACCATGAAGCTCGGGCTCCAGTCCTTCCAGGTGCGGGTGCGGACCAGCATCTCGCCCTCGCCGGCGCGCCGCGCCGCGCCGATCAGCAGCAGCATGGCGATCTCGGCGGTGGCGTCGTTCAGTACCTCGGGGGTGTTGGTGACGATCAGGCCGCGGGCCTTGGCCGCCGCCGTGTCCACGTGGTCGTATCCGACCGAGAAGTTGGCGATCGCCTTGACGCTGTCGGGCAGGCGGGCAATCACCTCGGCGGTGAACTTCTCGGTGTGACAGGGGAGAATGGCGTCGGCGCCTTCCGCAAGCTCGATGATCTCGCCCGAGGAATAGAGCTGGTCGTCGGGGTTCAGCCGCGGCTCGTAGTCGCGGCGCAGCCGATCCTCGACGGCCGCGGGCAGCTTGCGGGTGACCAGAACGACGGGTTTGGCGCTCATCACGTGTTCCTCCTCTCGATCCTGTTTTTCGTTGCGGCGTGCGACCGCGATTTTCCCCACAATAACGGCTCGGCCACCGAAAATGGAATGACCTTAAACGAATCGTCTGGTCAACCCGCCATCGACGACCAGTTCGGTCGCGGTCACGTACCTGGCCTCGTCCGAAGCCAGATAAAGGGTCGCGTAGGCGGTATCCCAGGCGTCGCCCATGTGGCCCGTCGGGCACTGGCCGTCGCGCGTTTCGATCAGGTTGTCGATGTCGCCCTCGTCGCCGTAGACGGCGGTCAGCGCCTTGTGGACCAGCGGGGTGTTCATCAGTCCGGGCAGCACGCAGTTGGCCCGGATCCCTTTCCGGGCATAGTGAATGCCGATGCTGCGGGTCAACGACACGATCGCCCCCTTGCTCGCCGCGTAGCAGCCGTAGTTGACGCCGACCCAGCCGAGCGCGCCGATCGAGGCGTTGTTGACGACGGCGCCGCTTTGCTGGCGTTCCATGATCGGCAGCACGTGCCGGCAGGTCAGATAGACGCTTTTCACGTTGATGTTCATCACCCGGTCCCAGGTGGCTTCGTCCAGTTCGGCCGGGCCGCCGACGACGGCGATGCCGACGTTGTTGACCAGCACGTCGATGCGGCCGTAGGTGTCCATGCAGGCCTCGACCAGCGCCGCGACCTGATCGCCGTTGCCGACGTCGGCGACGTGGACGGCGCAGGCGCCGCCCTCGGACTCGATGATCCGCCGGGTTTCCTCGGCGGCGGCGCCATCGATGTCGACGCCGAACACCTTGGCGCCTTCGCGGGCGAACAGCACCGAGATCGCCTTGCCGTTGCCCCAGCCGGGGCCGACCGCGCCGGTGCCGGTGATCAGGGCGACCCTATCCTTGAGCCGGTCCGCCATCGGTTTTCTCCCTTTTGTCCCGGCGAGCCCAAGGGGGGCTCGCCTGAATTCCCTCAATCGCCGGGCGCGGACATCCGTCCGCTTGGCTATCCTCGCTTCGCTGCGGGCGCGCACTTGCGCTTGCCAGCAAGCCGATGAACATCGGCTTGCTGGGGTAGTACCGTCGAGCCGATGACGGGGCTCGCCTCTGGTATTACTCTCGTTCTTCCTCATCGGCGGTGAGCATGCTTCGGAGCTCGGTCTTGAGCACCTTGCCGTAGTTGTTCTTGGGCAACCCGTCGACCACCAGGTAGCGTTTCGGCCGCTTGAAGCGGGCGAGGTGGTCCAGGCACAGGGCGTCGAGCGCCGCGGTGTCGACGGGGAGACCCGGCGCGGCGACCACGAACGCGACCACCGCCTCGCCCCATTCGGGATGCGG
>JAUXFS010000279.1 GCA_030622775.1 Rhodospirillales bacterium
CAACGCGGGGATCGCCACATAGCCACCATCGGTTTGTCGCGTCATCGGGGGGAGGCCTACAATGCTGCTATCACTCAGCCGCCGTGACATCGTCAAAGGCATGGCCACCGGTCTGCCCCTCGCCGCCGTTCTCGCCGATCCGATTCTCGCCCGCGCCGCCGCCGAGACCCTGGAAGAGGTCTCGACCGTCACCTCGGGAGGGCGTACGGTGAAGGCGGCGCTGGCGATGCCGGCGAAGACCCCGGCGTCGGCCGTCATGCTGATCCACGAATGGTGGGGTCTCAACAATCAAATCAAGTCGGTTGCCGCCGAGTTCGCCCGGCAGGGTTACGTCGCCCTTGCGATCGATCTCTACGACGGCGCGGTCACCGGCGAACGCGAGGAAGCGAGTCGACTGGTCAAGATGGTGGATCCGGACGAGGCGACCGACACCGTCGGGTCCTGGCTCCGTTGGCTCGGGGCTCACCCCAAGGCCACCGGAAAGGTGGGCACCATCGGCTGGTGCTTCGGCGGCGGCTGGTCGTTGAACGCCTCGATCGCCGAGCCGGTGAACGCCACCATCGTGTATTACGGTCGGGTCGACAGGCGGCCCGATCAGCTCGGATCTCTGGAAGGACCGGTGCTCGGCCATTTCGCCACGCGGGACCAGTGGATCAACCGGGAAATGGTCGGGGCCTTCGAGATGGCAATGGGCGTCGCCGGCAAGAGCTACACCACGCATTGGTACGAGGCCGATCATGCCTTCGCCAACCCCAGCGGCGGTCGCTACGACGCCGAGGACGCCAAGCTGGCCTGGGAGCGAACGCTGGCGTTCTATCGCCAACATCTTTGACCGCGCGGCCCAAGTCCTATTGAGTCATAAGATTGGGGACCACCTCACGCAAACCGGCGCCCACTTTTCCGAGGGAGGGTCAGCCAGTTAATCGGGCAGCAGTGCCGGCGGCTGGGTTCTAGGTCTTTTTATAGCAATAAATTCCTTGACACAGCGCATCACTGGGTATATATACAAATCAGTGAACGCCGGACGTGTGTCCAAACCTGCCGCCGTCCCGCTGGCGGGTTTTTTTTAGGTTTTTAACCAGCAACCAAGGAGCAATCTCGCCATGGGTGGGTTTGGGATCTTCGACATGCCGTCACCGTCTGCCCCATCGCTCCCGTCACCAGTACCTGAGCCAGATCTTGAGGAGGCCGAGCGTCGGAGAAGGCTGGACGCCCTCGCGCGAAAGCGCCGCGGCCTTGCCGGGACCGTTACCACTTCACCGCGTGGCCTGCTCGCGCTTAGCGATTGGGCGCCAAAGCGAAAGTCCCTTTTGGGAGAATGACCATGATTGCTCTAACTCCGAAAGGCGTCATCGAGCGTTACCAAAGGGCCAGAGAGAGGCGGACCAACTGGGAAAGCCACTGGCAGGAATGCTATGACTTTGCGCTGCCGTACCGCGATTCGGCCGTCCGATCCACACGATCTGGCGAGAAGAAAGGCGACAAGCTGTTCGACGGAACCGCCCCGGACGCGGTAGATCAATTGGCGGCAAGCCTTATGGCGCAATTGACGCCGCCTTGGACAACATGGTTCGGCTTTACCGCAGGCCCCGATGCCGGTTTTGTCGAGCGCCGAGAACTGGAAGCAGAGCTGGAGCGCACAACGACTGTGCTCCGGTCGCACTTCGATCACTCCAACATCGCCGTCGAGATGCACCAGTGCTACCTGGACTTGGTGACGGCGGGTACCGCTTCACTGATGTTCGAGGAAGCGGCCCCGGGCGAACCCTCAGCGTTTCGATTTACGGCCGTACCTTTGACGCAGGTGGTGCTAGAGGAGGGACCGTCGGGTCGCCTCGACACGACATTCCGCCGCAGCGAATTGAGCCAGGCACAGCTAACGACCCGGTTCCCAACCGCCAGCTTGCCCGACACGCTCGTACATTGGGCCAAAGAGAATTCCGACAGCCACATCTCGGTTGTTGAGGCCGTGATACCGGATGGTGTCGGTTATTCTTACCTCGCTGTGGCTGAGCTAGGTCCGGTTACGACCGGCGAACCTGTTGTGCTTGCCGAAGGTTGGTTCGCGTCCTCCCCGTTCATCAATTTCCGCTGGTTGAAAGCACCAGGAGAAGTGTACGGCCGCTCACCGGTGATGAAGGCCTTGCCCGACATCAAAACTGCCAACAAGGTAGTGGAACTGGTGTTGAAAAACGCTTCGATCGCCGTGACGGGAATGTGGCAGGCTGACGACGACGGTGTCATCAACCCGGCGACAATCAAGCTGGCGCCCGGAACAATCATTCCTAAGGCAGTGGGCTCAGCGGGACTCACGCCGCTCGTGGCCCCCGGTCGGTTCGACGTTTCCGAACTTGTTCTCGACCAACTTCGAGGGCGCATTCGAAAAGCCCTGTTCGTCGATCAACTCGGCCAAATAAACGGTCCCCGAATGACCGCCACCGAGGTGCTGGAGCGTTCCGCCGAGATGGCGCGCGTTCTTGGCGCGACTTACGGCCGCCTCCAGTCGGAGCTCCTTACCCCTCTCGTGACCCGAGCAAGGGCCATACTCGCTCGGCGGGGTGAGATCCCGGATTTCGCGGTCAATGATCGCGTTGTTGCGCTCAAATACAAGACACCTCTGGCACGCTATCAGGCCCAGCAAGATGTCCAAAATACGATGCTTTGGCTCGATACCGTCAAGAGCTTGGGGCCCGAAGCGCTACTGGCCATCGATCAGCCGGCCGCTGCTCGATGGTTGGGACGCGCTCTAGGAGTACCCGGAGAGCTAATTCACGAACCGCCAACCGACATTGCACTGGATCCCGAGATTGGCAACGCCTTGGTGCAAGGTGCTGTCGCTATTGCCAATGGGTTTGACGCGCCAGTTGTTGGTGGTGGCGCTTCACCTCCCATGGAAAAGGTTCATGAACTGGCAGGGGAAATAGCCGATGCAAGGTCTTGACTCCGGATGGGCTTGGTTTGATGTCGCCTCTGAAAAAATTGAAGGTAGAAAGCGTTCGGCAGGAATTGATTCCGATTTGCTGGATGCCTATGTTCGCACGTTCCGTAGCGAGTCCGGCTGCCGGGTAATGCGGCACTTGCGCGCTATTACTTCGGAACGGGTTCTTGGGCCTGACGCTTCCGATGCACTTTTGCGTCATCTTGAAGGTCAGCGCCAACTTGTCAGTTACATATCCGTTCTTGCAGAACGTGGTAGTGATCAAATTGGGGTTTTTGACTTCACGACGAGCAAGAGCAATCAACGAGATATGGAGACGTAGAATGACTGAGAGTCTGCTTGAAGCGGATACGAGCGGCGCCCCGGATGCGGTAGATGCTCATGCTCAAGGTTCCGAATTGGGCGATACGCAAAGACCTTCGGAAATTCCAGAGAAATTCTGGGACGAAGAATTGGGACAAATTCGAACAGATGGGCTTGTGAAGTCGTACATTGAGCTCGAGCGTAAACTTGGCGGACTCAGCGAAAATTGCCCTCCCGATACCCCGGAGGACTATCAGATCAATATTGACAACGAACTTTTGGCGAGCAATCCGGAAGTCAATAAACGTCTCCACGAGGCCGGTTTTACCCAAGAGCAGGCGCAAGTAGTTTATGATATAGCCGCTGAGCAGTTCCCGCCGATGATCGCCGAGGTCGCATCGGTCTTCGAGGCAGAGACCCAACTCGGAAACCTCGTTCGGCATTTCGGCGGGGAGGAACGATGGCGCGAGACTGCACGTCAGATCGAAGCCTGGGGGCAGTCCAGATTGCCAAAGCCGGTCTTTGAGGCCCTGTCGACGACTCACGATGGTGTGTTGGCAATTCATCGAATGATGTCAGGTGATGAACCTGGATTGCTTCATCAAGGTGCCGCCGGAGACGGCATGCCGACCGAGGCTGAACTCAAAAGGATTATGCGCGATCCAGCTTACTGGCGCGATCAGGATTCCGCCCTTGTCGAGAAAGTGAGGACCGGGTTCCGCAATCTTTATCGTGAGGAGGGGTGAGCGCGTTTCGTTCGCATAGCTCCCCCGCGGGGCGCCGGTATCCAGGATACCGGCGCCCCGTATCCAAACGAAATATAACGATAAATGGCGGGTAGTTGCCTGAGGGGGCTTATACCAACGGTCATTGATAGGGACTCATTGTGATCGTGTTTCACGCC
>JAUXFS010000516.1 GCA_030622775.1 Rhodospirillales bacterium
AAACAAAGCCCCGGCCCTTGGGCGACGGGATACGAACCGGCCGCGGAGGCGATCCCCGCCGCCGACCTCGTGTTCGGCCTCAGCTCGGCCGACGCCGAGTGCGTGCTGCCGCTGTTGGCCGATCCGGGCCGGCTCGTTCCGATAAAGCCGTTCATCGACACCTCACGATACGCGGCGGCGGCGGCGCGCCGGGAACGGTGCCGGCAGATCCTGAACCGTGCCCATGGCCTCGATCCGGAGGTGCCGGTACTGCTCTCGGTGGCGATGATGCGGGAAGGCGATAAGCTGGCGTCCTTCCGCCTCCTCGGCCATGCCCTGAGCCGCTTGCAATCCCGGCCGTGGCGATTGCTGGCGGTTGGCGATGGACCGGCGCGGACGGAGGTCGAGGCGGCGCTGGAACCGCTCCAACCGCGGGTGGTTTGGCTTGGAGAATTGGACGACGGGGACCTGCCGGCGATCTATGCGGGCTCCGATCTTTATGTCTGGCCGGCGGTCGGCGAAGCCTACGGCATGGCGTTTCTCGAGGCCCAGGCGGCGGGCTTGCCGGTGGTCGGTGGCCGCACCGGTGGCGTTCCCGACGTGGTCGCCGACGGCGAAACGGGCCGGTTGGTGCCGGTCGGCGACGACGAGGCTTTCGCCGCGGCGGTGGCGCAACTGCTCGATGACGCCGAGGGTCGACGAGCGATGGGGATGCGCGCCGGCGAGCGGATGCGCCGCGACCATGACCTCTCCGTTGCGGCGCGCGCCCTCGGAAAGGCCCTGGCCGGGCTGGCGACAAGGATGCCCGTATGAGCGGTCGGGTCATGTTCTACGTCCAGCACTTGCTGGGAGTGGGTCATCTCAAGCGGGCGTCCCTGCTTGCCCGGGCGATGGTTGCGGCCGGGCTCGACGTGTCGGTGGTATTGGGTGGCCCGGAAGTGCCGGACGTCGGCTTCGACGGTTGTGCCCGATTTCCACTGCCGCCGGTGCGGGCGGCGGACGAAACTTTTACGGTTCTTGTCGACGAACGCGGAAACCCCATCGACGATGCCTGGAAAGACGGCCGGATGGCCCGACTGATGGCGGTGTTCGACGTGGTCCAGCCCGACGTGTTGCTGGTCGAGCAGTTTCCGTTCGGGCGCCGCCAGTTCCGTTTCGAATTGATGCCGTTGCTGGAACAGGCGCGCATGTCGCTGAAACGCCCTCGAATCCTTTCGTCGATCCGCGACGTCCTGGTGCGAAAGCGGAATCCGAAGCGGGAGCGTGAGATGGTGACTTTGGTCGAAACCTGGTTCGACCGGGTCTTGGTCCACGGCGACCCCCAGGTCATTCCCCTTGACGTCTCGTTCCCGCAAGCCGCTGAAATCGGCCACAAGCTCGTTTACACCGGGTACGTGATCGATCCCGGAGATCTCGAGGAAATGGCCAGGGGCCGGGAATCAGGGCGCGACGAGGTTGTCGTTTCCGTGGGCGGCGGTGCCGTCGGAGAGCCGCTGTTGCGAACGGCGCTGGCCGCGCGGCCGTTGAGCCATCTTGCTCATCATGTGTGGAGGTTGGTCACGGGTCCGAACCTGCCGGATTCGGTGTATAGCGAGCTGGCGTGGGATCTGCCGCCAGGTGTGGTCATCGAGCGGTGGCGGTCGGATCTGCCGGTATTGCTCAGGAACTGCGTTCTCTCGGTATCCCAGGGCGGTTACAATACGATCATGGACATCCTGCGGGCGCGGGCGCGGGCGGTGATCGTCCCGTTCGCGGCGGGCGCCGAGACGGAGCAGGAGTTTCGCGCCCGTGTGCTGGAGGGGCGTGGCCTTGTCACCGTGGTCGATCCGGGGACGCTGTCTCCGGAGAGTCTCGCCAGGGCCGTCGATCAGGCGCTTGACAAGGCGCCGGCAGTGGGTTTGATCAACCTCAGGGGCGCAGAGACAACAGCCCGGATCGTCGCCGAGCATTGCAGCGGCGGCGCCAACGGAAGGGAGTAGGGCATGGCCGGTTGGGAGGACCTGGCCCAAGAACTGGATACTTGGCACGACGCGGGGCGGACGGCGACGTTCTGGTGGCGCGACGACGACGCAACCCGGGTAACCCCGGCGTTGGACCGGCTGCTCGCGCTCGGCGCCGAAACCGGTACTCCGGTGGCGCTTGCCGTCATCCCCCGAGACATCAACGGCGACCTGCGCCGATGTCTCGCCGGGCAGGCGCTGGCGTCCGTGCTTCAGCACGGCTGGAGTCATGAGAATCATGCGCCGAGCGATGCCCGGCAGGAGGAACACGGCCCCCACCGTCCGCTCGAAGTCATGCTCGACGAGTTGGCCGAGGGATGGCGCCGCATCCGCGATTTCGAAGGCGGTCTTCCGGTGCTGGTGGCTCCCTGGAACCGCATCGATGCTTCGCTGTTCGCGGCGTTGCCCGATATCGGTCTTGCGGCGGTGTCCACGTTGGGGCCTCGCGATGCCGCGGAGCCGGCGCCGGGCGTGCACCGCACCAACGTTCATGTGGACATCATCGACTGGGACGGCTCACGGGGTTTCATCGGCGAGCACGCCGTTCTCGACCAATTCGTCCGCCATCTCGCGGCGCGGCGGCGGGGCGAAGTGGACGTCGATGAACCCACGGGGTTGATGACCCACCATCTCTGTCACGACGAGGGGTGCTGGTCGTTCATCGCCACGGTGCTGAGCCGAACGCGATCCCATCCGGCGGTCCGCTGGCTGGACGGCAGGGAGGCATTTTGGC
>JAUXFS010000218.1 GCA_030622775.1 Rhodospirillales bacterium
AGTGCGTCGGCGGTTCTACTGATGGTCTGTCTGGCGCTGATTCCGGTCCTGGGGCTGATCGCCGGGGCCGGAATGGCCGCGGCCGGGCAAGGCGGCGTCGGCGTTGTCAACGCGATCGCCGGTCCATCCGTTCCCGCCGGGGCGCCGGTTTCCGTCGTCGCCGGGGAATTCACCGATGTGAACACCCGGTTGCAGGAGGTCGTCGAACGGGCGCTGGCCGACCGCGGCTTCACCGTCGCGCGGGATGCGCCGCTGATTCTGTCGTTCGACGTCGAAATGTCGAACCGGACCTCCGACATCGAGCACCGGGGCGGAGGCAACATCGTCGGCAGCGGCGAGCCCGGCATGGACAGGCCCCCCGAGCGGCTTCCATGGCAGGACGCCGGAGGCGAGCTTGGACGGGACGAGCCGGACATCGGAGAGTCGCAGTCTAAGATTCCGTTCGGCGGCGGCGGCGGCGGCAACGGCGGGGGGTCGAGGCACGCCCTGTCGTTCACCCTCGGCCATGACGCCCGGCCGCCGGTCTGGCAGGGATCGGTCACCGTGACGCTGGCGACGACCGATCCGTTCGCGGCGGCCCAGGCGATGGTCCCGGTGCTGGTCAACTACATCGGCCAGACCGTCCACGGAGAGCAGGTCACCATCGACTGAAGTCAACTTGCGTTGATACCAACCCATTGTGACGCCGTCGGCCGTCACGTTTGGTTGGCCGGGGCGAACCGCGCCCGAGGCGCGACCCGGACATCGCCCCGTCCGTGGCCTATCTCAGCATAGGACAAAATCCGCACGAATGGAGACAACCCCAGGATCCGGCATTGCTGTACCTCAACGGCATTTGTCATAATCAGGATGCCCGCCACAGTGAACATATAGGCTTTTTTACATACACGAAAATCATTTGCGTCTTGTAACATTTAAATTTCAATCAACTATTTTTGTTACGTCTCAAACACTATTACAATCACCTCCAATACTATTTTCTCCAAATAAAATACATAACAACGATTCTCTAGAATATGCCTCGAATCACCAGGCTTGCTTTTCTTTTGAAGTTTGTTATCATTCGCAGCATATTTCGCCTGCGTAAGCTGAGGATGTAACGCCGGGGTTAACGAGGCGCAAAATTGCCCCGAATGGGGTGCCGAGGGAAGTGATCGCCAGGGTACGGAAACGACAGCACCAGCGGGAGTGTCTATACCAATCGCAACAAGCGGGCCGTGTTCAGCGGACCCGCAAATACGGAAAGGAGCGGGCGGCCCCGATATCAGCGGCCGTCAAGCATCCGGTGCCAAGCCGGGGATAGAGGTCTGTCTCGTAGGGTTCGCCGATTGGCGGAGCCGCTCGCTCCTAGAAAAATTCCCTTCTCGCCCCAGAGCCACGATCGCCAAAGAGAACGGCGGCTCGCCTCGCGTTTTGACCACCGGCCCTCGGAGTCCGTCCTGATACCAACGAGCATTGATATGAAGCGGTCGCGATAGGTACGCCGGTTCGGCGATCTTTCCCTTTCTTTCCTCGCCTGGTGGTCCGGGTCTGACATATGGTGCCCATACGACGGCCTTCCGAGCCCTCCGGTCCTATAGTGTCCGTCCGGAAACGCATGGTGTGTTTTGTCGATGACCGACCTGTTCTGGACCGATTGGTGGCTCCCCGTCGTCGCGGGACCGTTCGTCGGCAGCTTTCTCGGGGTGCTCGTCACCCGCCTTCCGGCCGCCGAACCGGTGATCGTCAGCCGGTCCCGCTGCCCCCATTGCAACCATCCGCTGGGACCGCGCGACCTGGTCCCGCTGGTGAGTTGGCTGGCTGGCGGCGGGCGGTGCCGGTACTGCTCGCGGCCGCTGGGCGTTTTCTATCCGGCGATCGAACTGGCGGCGGTCGGGGTCGCCGGATGGGCGGCGCTGGTCGTCGCGGGATGGCCGCTGTGGGCAACGTGCGCGCTCGGCTGGACGTTGCTGGCCCTCGCGATCATCGACCAGCGCCACTTGGTGCTGCCCGACGAACTGACCCTGCCGCTGGTCGGCGCCGGGCTGATCGTCGCCTATCTGCTGGACGCCGACGCGGCCGTCGGCCATGCCATCGGAGCCGTCGCCGGCTTTGCCGCGCTGTTCGTGCTGGCGGTGGTCTACGAGCGCGTCCGCAAGCGCGAGGGCCTGGGTCTCGGCGACGCCAAGCTTTTCGCGGCGGCGGGAGCGTGGGTGTCGTGGAGCGGCCTCGCCAGCGTGGTGCTGGTGGCGTCGGTGACCGCGCTGGTCGTCGTTCTCGTGCGATCGGTGCTCGGGCGGCGGATCACCGCCGACGAGCGCATCCCCTTCGGCCCCTACCTTTGCCTCGCCACGTGGCTGGTATGGCTGTACGGCCCGCTGATGTTCGGCTGATACCAACGGCGGTCCGGGCCCAACGGCAAAGCCGCCGAGCGCCGCCGGAATTTTGTGTTCGCTTCGTCCGGCGTTCGTGCCAAGATTCACCGGTTCGCCGACGATCAGGGTTCGCAATGAACATAGAAACGAAACTCGAGGAAGCCACCGGCCCCGAAGACGTCGGCGCCGCCATCGTCGATTTGCTGATCGAGCGTCGCAAGCTCGATGCCGGCGGCCTCGACCGGGCACGCCGCGCCGGCGAAAACGGCGACGAGCACCTGCACACCATTCTCGTCAAGCTCGGCCTCGTCGCCGAGCGCGATGTCGCCGAGGCGCTGGCCGCCGTCCTCGATCTGCCGATGGTGGCGGCGGACGACTACCCCGAGGAAGCGGTCCTCGACGAAGGCCTCAGCCCCAAGTTCCTCAAGGAGGCGCGCGTCGTTCCCCTGGCCGAGACGCCGGAGGGCATCGTCCTCGCCATGGCCGATCCGCTGGACGACTTCACGGTCCACGCGGTGGAGATCGCCACCCAACGGGCGATCCTCCGACGGGTGGCGGTTCCCGCGGACGTGGAGCGTGCGTACGAGCGGATCTACGGCCGCGGCGGAACCGCCATCGGCCAGATCGTCGAGGGTCTGGACGAAACCGGGATCGAAAGCGCCGGCGAAGACGCGGAACGGCTCAAGGACCTAGCCAGCGAAGCGCCGGTGATCCGGCTGGTCAACGCGTTGATCACCCGCGCGGTCGAGGCCCGTGCGTCGGATATTCACATCGAGCCTTTCGAGAACAATCTCCGCGTCCGCTATCGGGTCGACGGCGTCCTCCAGGAGGTCGAGTCGCCGCCCAGCCGGCTCCGGGCCGCCGTCGTCTCGCGGGTCAAGATCATGGCCAAGCTCAATATCGCCGAAAGGCGTCTTCCCCAGGACGGCCGCGTCAAGCTCGCGGTCCGCGGCAAGGAGGTGGATTTTCGCGTCTCGACGCTGCCGACCATGCACGGCGAAAGCGTCGTCATGCGAATCCTCGACAAGGGGAGCACGGTGTTCGATTTTTCCGCCCTCGGATTCGAGAAGGACATCCTGAAGGTCTATCTCGAAATCCTGCGGCGGCCCAACGGCATCCTGCTGGTGACCGGACCGACCGGCAGCGGCAAGACGACGACCCTCTACACCTCCCTGCTCCGGCTCAATACCCCCGACAAGAAGATCCTCACCGTCGAGGATCCGATCGAATACCAACTGGAGGGCGTCAACCAGATCCAGGTCAAGCCGCAGGTCGGGCTGACCTTCGCCCACACCCTGCGATCGATTCTGCGCCAGGATCCCGATATCATCATGATCGGCGAGATCCGCGACCTGGAAACCGCGCGGATCGCGGCGCAGGCGGCGCTGACCGGACACCTGGTGCTCTCCACCTTGCATACCAACTCCGCCGCCGCCACCGTCACCCGCCTGCTCGACATGGGCCTCGAGGACTATCTCCTCGCCTCGACGCTGATCGGAATTACCGCGCAGAGGCTGATCCGAACCCTTTGCCCGCACTGCCGCGAGGCCCATCCGGCGTTGCCCGAGTTGATCGAGGAGCTGCAACTGCGGCGGTTCACCGACGACGATCCGATCACCCTCTATCGGCCGGTCGGCTGCGCGCGTTGCAACGGCACGGGTTACCATGGCCGCTCGGGAATCGCCGAGATGCTGGTGATGTCGGACGAAGTGCGCCGTCTGACCCTGCGGCGCGCCGGGGAGCTGGAGATCCAGCGCGCCGCGGTCGAGGCCGGCATGCACACCCTGTACGAAGACGGCATTCGCAAGGCCCTCAGAGGCAGCACGTCCCTGGAGGAAGTGCTGCGCGTCACCAGGGATACTTAGAGAAAACGGTGCCCATATATCGATACAAGGCGGTCACCGAGCCCGGAGAGGTGCTCGAAGGCGACATGGAGGCCCCCAACCAGGCCGCCGTCATCGAGCACCTGCGCAATCAGGGCCATTTCCCGATCGGCGCCGAGGAACAGCGCCAGGGCACCCTCGCCGGCTGGCTCAACCGGGAGTTCGGCCGCGGGCGGCGGATTTCGCGACCAGACGTGGCGGTCGTCATCCGCGAATTGTCCACCCTGTTGCGGGCGGGCCTGGCCCTGGACCAGGCGCTCGACGTCCTGATCGAGTATTCCGAGCGGCAAACGGTGAGGGAGGTGCTCAAGCGGGTGGTCGAAAAGGTGCGCGGCGGCATCTCCCTGGCGGATGCGATGGCGTCGCAGGGAAACGTGTTCGACCGCTTCTGCCTGGGGATGATCCGTGCCGGCGAGGCCGGCGGGTCGCTCGAGGTGGTTCTCGCCAAGACCGCCGATTAC
>JAUXFS010000235.1 GCA_030622775.1 Rhodospirillales bacterium
CCCATGTTGCCGAACACCATCGCCTGTACGTTGACGGCGGTGCCCCACTCCGCGGGGATTCCGTGCAGCCTGCGATAGGTGATCGCCCGCTTGTTCATCCAGCTGCCGAACACGGCGCCGACCGCGCCCCAAAGCTGCTCCTTCGGATCCTGCGGGAACGGCTTGCCGAGGCGCTTTTGAATCTCGTTCTTGTAGACTTGCACCAGAACTTTCCAGTCCTCGGCGGTGAGATCGGTGTCGAGGGTTTTGCCCTGCTCTTCCTTGTGCCGCTCGAGCAAAGCTTCGAAGTGGTGGCCTTCCACGTCGAGCACCACGTTGCAGAACATCTGGATGAACCGCCGATAGCTGTCGTAGGCGAAGCGTTCATCACCCGAGTTCTTGGCGAGGGTCACAACCGACTCGTCGTTGAGGCCGAGGTTGAGCACCGTATCCATCATCCCCGGCATCGAAGCGCGGGCGCCCGAGCGGACCGAAACCAGCATGAGCGGCCCCGTGGTGGCGCCGAACTTGCCACCCATGATCCCCTCCAACTCGGCCATGGCGGCGTTCACCTGATCCTCCAGATCGGAGGGATAGGTTTCGCCATTCTCGTAGTAGTAGGTGCAAAGTTCGGTGCTGATCGTGAAGCCCGCCGGCACCGGAATGCCGAGACTGGCCATCTCGGCGAGGTTGGCGCCCTTGCCGCCGAGCAAGTTCTTCATCTCCGAGCGACCTTCGGCCTTGCCGCCTCCGAACGTGTAAACCCATTTTGTCATGTCGTGATCCCTATCCCTCGATATGTGAAAAGTCCGCGACGCCTCCGAGGGCCGACCGAATCTGCGCCAGCAGTCTCAGTCTGTTGACCCGGAGCTGCGCGTCCTCGCAGTTCACCGTGACATTGTCGAAAAACGCATCGACCGGAAGACGCAGCTTGGCGAGACACCCCATGGCGTCGCCGAAGCGTTCGCCTGCCAGTGCCTCGGCGATTCCGCGTCTCGCCTGATCCAGTGTGTGGTGCAGCCCTGTCTCTTCGGCCTGCGACAGAAGACTCCCGTCCGCCTCCCCCTCGTAACTGGTGGTGTCCCTTTTTTCTTCGATGCGGACGATGTTGCTCGCCCGCCTGTAAGCGGTCAGCAAATTAGCACCGTCGTCCGTTTCGAGGAAGTCCTTAAGCGCATCGACCCGGGCAAGCAATCTTACCAGATCGTCTTCCCCGCCACGGGCGAAAACAGCGGTGATCAGGTCGTGGCGGACTCCCTCGACGCGAAGGTGGGCCTTCAGCCGATCGGCGAAGAAATCCAGCAGATCCCATGAGGTTCGTTCGTGAGGCTCACTCCACCCCGGCCGCGAGACGGTGGCGAAGCCGGGAACGGTGATCGACTCGTCGCCGACGGAACCCTCGGTCTTGAGAGCCGTCTCGCGATAAAGTTTGGCCGCGGCGTCGAACACGTCGAGCAAGGGCATCCGGAGACGGTTCTCGACGATCAGCCGGATGACGCCGAGCGCCGCGCGCCGGAGGGCGAACGGGTCCTTGGAGCCTGTCGGCTTCTCGTCGATGGTGAAGAACCCCATCAGGCTGTCGATCTTGTCGGCCAAGGCCACCGCAACGCTGACCGGCGCCGAGGGGCAGCGGTCGCTCGGACCCAACGGCGAGTAATGCTCGGCGATCGCATCCGCCACTTCCGCCGGTTCTCCGTCATTGAGCGCGTAATAGCGGCCCATGACGCCCTGCAACTCGGGAAACTCGCCGACCATCCCGGTGGTCAGGTCCGCCTTGCACAACCGCGCGGCCCTCTCGCCGAGGTCGGCATCGGCCTGTACGTGCGCGGCCAGCTCGCGGGTCAATCGGGCGATCCGCCCGACCCGTTCCAGGTCCGAGCCGAGCTTGGCGTGGAACACCCGTTCGGCGAGCCCGTCGACCCGGTCATCGAGGCTTTGCTTGCGGTCCTGGTCCCAGAAGAACTTGGCGTCGGCGAGGCGGGCGCGAAGCACCCGTTCGTTGCCGGCGATGATGTCCTTGCCGCCGTCCGTCCCCGGGGTGTTGGCGACCACGACAAACCGGGGAGCCAGTCGACCGTTGGCATCGAGCAGCGAGAAGTATTTCTGGTGCGCCCGCATGGCGGTGATCAGCACCTCCTGCGGCACGTCCATGAACGCGGCGTCGATCCGGCCGATCATCGGCACCGGCCACTCGACCAGGCCGACCACCTCTTCGAGCAAGCCTTCGTCGACCCGTACCTCGAGTCCCTCCGCGCCGGCGAGTTCCGTCGCCCGCTCGGCGATGACGGCCCGGCGCTCGTTGCGATCGATCATCACCTTTGCGGCCGTCAGCTTTGCCCGGTAGTCGGCGAAGCCGCGGACCTCGAACGACTCCGGCGCCAGAAATCGGTGGCCGACCGTCCTGGCGTTCGCGTCGAGGCTGGCCGCCGCGGGCGTCGATCCATCGCCGGCTCCCTCTCCGCGCATCAGCGGGTAGTGAAGGGCGATCGGCTCGCCATCGAATACGGCGAGGATGTTCTGGAGCGGACGGACCCAGCGGACGTCGGTGTAACCCCACCGCATCGATTTCGGCCATGGAAGCTTGGCGATGGCGGCTTCCACAATCGCGACCACGGCACGGCTGGTGGGGAGGCCGCTCTTGACGCTGACCGCGAAATAGAAGCTGCCCTTCTCCATTTCGCGGATCTCCGCCGCCTCCACGGAGTCCAGTCCGGCGGCGCGAAGGAAGCCCTGGACCGCCTTCTCGGGCGCGCCGACCCTCGGCCCCTTCCGTTCCTCACGAATATCGGGCTGTTTTTCGGGAAGACCGTCGACGACGAGCGCCAGTCGCCGCGGGGTGACGTAAGCCTGGGCGTTTTCGTACGAAAGCTGTGCCTTCTCCAAACCATCGCAGATCAGGCGCTTCAGATCCTCGGCCGCCCGCGCCTGCATGCGTGCGGGGATTTCCTCGCTGAGAAGTTCGAGCAGGAGTTCGGCCATGGTTCAGCTCCCGTGGCCGCGGCTGTCGAGCCACGCCTCGCAGCATGCCCGCGCCAATGCCCGGACGCGGCCGATGTACGCGGCCCGTTCGGTGACGCTGATCACGCCGCGGGCGTCGAGCAGGTTGAAGCGATGGCTCGCCTTGATGCACTGTTCATAGGCGGGAAGCACCAGGCCGGCCGCCAACGATGCCTTGCACTCGGTTTCGGCGTCGGCGAAGTGGCGAAACAATATCGCGGTGTCGGCGATTTCGAAGTTGTAGGCCGAGCCTTCCCGTTCGGCCTGCAGGAACACGTCCCCGTAGGAGGTGCCGGCGCCGTCCCAGTCGAGATCGTAGACGTTTTCGACACCTTGGATGTACATGGCGAGGCGTTCGATGCCGTAGGTCAGTTCGACCGCGACCGGCGCGCATTCAAAGCCGCCGACCTGCTGGAAGTATGTGAACTGGGTGACCTCCATGCCATCGCACCAGACCTCCCAGCCGAGCCCCCAGGCGCCCAGTGTCGGGCTCTCCCAGTCGTCCTCGACGAAGCGGATGTCATGGACCTGGGGGTCGATGCCGAGGTGGTAGAGGCTTTCCAGGTAGAGGGCCTGGGCGTCGTCGGGCGACGGTTTCAGCAGTACCTGGAACTGATAGTAATGCTGCAACCGGTTCGGGTTCTCGCCATAGCGGCCATCGGTCGGCCGGCGCGACGGTTGCACGTAGGCCGTCCGCCATGTCTCCGGGCCCAGGGCACGCAGGGTCGTTGCCGGGTGGAACGTACCGGCGCCGACTTCCATGTCGAAGGGCTGCAGCACGACGCAGCCCTTTTCCGCCCAGAACGCCTGCAACGACAGGATCAGGGACTGAAAACTGGTTTTATTCGAAGTCATGTTTCGGATCAGCCGACGCCCCCCTGGCGAACATCAATATCGGCCGCCACGGTGCGACAGCGCGCCGGACCATACTGCCGGCCCCAAGGCCGGTCAAGATCGGCCGAAGGCAGCGTTACCCCAAATAGGGGCAATCGGCGCGGCCACAGTTGCGCGCACCCCGTGTCGGCACGTAGGCCCCGCAGGTTTCGCACGGGACCAAGTCTTCGGCCTTCGCCGTGCCGCCGCTTCGGTCCGGTCCTCGCTTCGATGCTTGCCGCGTTTCGCGACGCATGTGCTCTTCCAATTCGGCTTGGCGGCGGGCCTGAACCCGGCCGATCCAGCGATAGCCGTACCAGACGGCGAGCACGGCCACGGTCGTGAACAGGAGTTTGGTGAGGCTGAAACCGAACATGGCGGGTTTGTAAGGAACGAACCCTCGGAAGGTCAAGGCGCGGGTCTGGTTCCCTACAGCCCGAACCGGCTCCACATCATCCGTTGTTCGACCGCGGTGATCATTTCGGTGGCCCAGTCGCCGGGGCCGCGCTTGCCGAGGAGCGCACCGGACAGGCCGAGGCGGCGGCGCCACCACGGCCGGCTGTCCTCGACAACCTGGAGCTTCACATCTTCTCCGTAGCGCTCGCGCATCACCGAGCGAAGGTCGCCGAGGCCGTCGATCAGGCCCAGTTCGA
>JAUXFS010000006.1 GCA_030622775.1 Rhodospirillales bacterium
CGATAGCACGTCGATTTGGCTCACGCGATCCCTTCCCGGCGACACCGGGCGGCATCCTGCGATCCTTCAAGCGCGATCCCGATTTCTCGCTCGTTGTTGATCATTCGATCTAACAGAAAGCCTCCCGAGCTTCGAGCGTATGCTATCGGCTTTCGTTTGCATATGGGTTTCGACGGCAAAAAAGGTGTCATTCATAATTAGGATAGATGCCGTCCCAATTATGAATGACACCTTTTTTCGTACCGGCCATTCGCCGGGTTCGCGCCACGATCGACGGTTCGGGATTGAACGGCGCGTATGGAGGTATAAACTCGCGGGCGAGCCGGTCGCGGCTCACCAAACAACAGAAGCGTCGGGAGGGAATGGATATGAGGACATTATCGAAGCGAGGCTGGGCGAAGGGCGTCTCGGTACTCGCCCTGGCGATGGCGCTGGGGATGGCTTCGGCCGCGGTCGAGGCCAAGGACACGGTCAAGGTCGGCTTCATCGGCCCGCTGACCGGCGGCGTCTCGGCCAACGGCATCGGCGGGCGCAACTCGGCCGACCTCGCCGTCAAGCTGAGGAACGCCGACGCCAACGCCAAGTACGCCTACGAGATCGAAGCGCTCGACGACGAGTGCAAGCCCAACATCGGCGTCCAGGCGGCGACCAAGCTGGCCGCCAACAAGAAGGTGATCGCGGCGGCGACCCACTACTGCTCGGCGGTCGCCATTGCAACCATCGACGTCTACCACAAGTTCGGCCTGCCGGTCGTCGTCTGGGGCGCGGTGCTGCCCGACATCACCTACGGCAACGATTACAAGGAGGTGCACCGGGTCAACGGCACCATGATCAACCAGAACGAGACCGCGGCCAAGTTCATGAGCGGCCTCGGCTACAAGACCTGGGCGGTCATCCACGACACCACCGACTACGGCAAGGGCCACAACAAGTACTTCAGCGAGGCCCTGAAGGATAACGGCGGCGAAATCCTCGCCACCTTCGGCGTCACCGCCGACCAGCAGGACTTCACCGCCGAACTCACCAAGATCAAGTCGCTGAACCCCGACGTGATCTATTTCGGCGGGTTGACGCCGATCGGCGTGCGCATCCGCGCCCAGATGGAGAAGCTCGGCGTCAAGTCCCAGTTGGAAGGCACCTCCGGCATCGTCTCGGACGCGTTCATCGAAGGCTCCGGCGACCTCGCCGAAGGGGTCCTGGCGTTCCGCGAGGGTGCGCCGACCGAGAACCTGCCCGGCGGTCAGTTCTTCTTGGAGAATTACCGCACCGCCGACTACTCCGACCCGCCGGAGGCCTACGGCGCGTTCGCCTTCGCGGCGATGAGCCTGATCCTCGACACCATCGAGGCGGTCGGCCCCGACCGCAAGAAGGTCCGCGACGCCCTCAACAAGGTCTCGGGCCGGGACTCGATCGTCGGCGAGATCAGCTTCGACGACCACGGCCAGAACACCGTCGCCCTGATCACCAAGTACGTGATCCAGGACGGCAAGTGGACGGTGTGGGAAGACAGCGAGTACGCCGCCGGCAAACGCAAGCTCAAGGGTATGTAGCAGGCCGAATCCTCCGCGCGGCCCGGCCCTCGCCCGGCCGCGCGGAGGCGACGCCCTTCCCGACAACAGCCCGACAACAGCCCCATAACAGACAACGAAACGAGCCGCCGCAATGGATGTCGGCTACTTGGCCCAATACGTCATGAACGGCCTGATGCTGGGGATGATGTACGCCCTGGTCGCCGTCGGCTTCACCCTGTTCTTCGGGGTGCTCGACGTGATCAAGTTTTCCCACGGCGACGTGCTGACCGTCGGCGCTTTCGCCGGCCTCGCCACCTATCTCGGACTGGACCTGCTGGGAATCTCCTCGCCGGTGGTTCTGGTCCTGTGCGTGCTCTCCGTGTCGGCCCTGTGCATGGCGTTGCTCGGCGCCCTGATCGCCCGCTACCTGGTGCTGCCGCTGCGCTCGGCACCGCCGCTCAACACCCTCCTGATCACCCTGATGCTGGGCACGGTGCTGCGCGAAAGCGTGCGCCTGTTCTATCCGCAGGGGGCCAACCCCAAGCCATTTCCGGCGCTGCTGCCCACCGACTCGGTGACCATGGGCAACTTCAACCTGCGCCTCGACAACGTGATGATGCTGTTCGCCGGGACCATCGTGATCGTCGGCGTCCATCTGTTGTTGACCCGGACCAAGCTCGGCCTCGCCATCCGCGCCGTCGCCCAGGACGAGGAGACGGCGAAGACCATGGGCATCAACTTCAAACTGATCGTGCTGATCACCTTCGGCCTCGGCTCGGCGCTCGCCGCCTTCGCCGGGATCATGAACGGCCTCTACTACAACGAGATCAACTTCGGGATGGGGCTGCTGCTCGGCGTCATCGGCTTCAGCTCGGCGATCGTCGGCGGCCTCGGCAACATCTACGGCGCCATTCTCGGGGGCTTCCTGTTCGCCGCGCTGCAGACCGTTGGCGCGGTGGCGATGCCGTTCGCCAGCGCCTACAAGGACGTTTTCGCCTTCGGCGTGATCATCCTGATCATGGCTTGGCGGCCGACCGGGCTGATCCGCGAAAAGGTCAGCGAGCGGGTATGAGGGCTTGACCGACAATGAATGATCCCCGGCCCCGCGGCGGCGGCCTGATCGCCTGCATCGTCGCCACCATCGCGGTGACCGCCTACGTCATCGCCCTTCTGGTGGTGGAATCACAGATCGGAATCCTCATCCTGCTCGCCGGCGGCGTCGCCGCGGTGCTGGCGGCGGCGCGGTTCGGCGTGCTCGCCCGGGTCGGCGAAGGCTTGGCCCGGCGGGAGAACACCTTGCACCTGCTCGCCGTTGTCGGCGTGGTGGTGGCGACGGCGTTCTTCCACGAAGACCATTTCATCCTGCTGATGATGGCCACCGTCATCCTCTACGTGCTCGCCACCCTCGGCCTCAACGTCCAGTTCGGCTTCACCGGGGTGTTGAATTTCGCCGGCGCCTCGTTCTTCGGGGTCGGCTGTTACACCGCCGCGGTGCTGAGCATGCACACGGCGGTGCCGCACATCCTGGTGCTGCTGATCGGCGGGCTGATGGCGGCGCTGATCGGCTCGATACTGCTGTTGCCGGTGCTGCGCACCCGCGGCCATTACGCCGCGGTGGTGACCATCGCCTTCGCGCTGCTGTTCAAGACCTTCCTCGAGGTCAACGACGTCCTCGGCGGCCCGCAGGGTTTGAGGGTCGCCGGCATGAACCTGTTCGGCTGGGAGTTCAACGACAACATCCAGATCGGCGAGAATCTCGAACTGTCGTTCTACGTCAACTACATCGTCCTCGGACTGATCCTGCTCGGCCTCGCTTTCGCGTTCGTGCGCCGGCTCGAGCGTTCGTGGATCGGCCTCAATCTCGACGCCATCCGCCTCGACGATACCGCCGCCGCCTGCTTCGGGCTCAACATCGCCCGCTGGAAGATCACCGCCTTCACCATCGGCAACTTCCTCACCGGGGTCGCCGGCGGCCTCTACGCGATGATGCTGGGGTTCATCGCGCCGACCAACTTCACCTTCGGCGACTCGCTGATCCTCGTCTCGATCGTCCTGCTCGGCGGCATCGGCAACGTCTGGGGTCTGGTGGTGGCGACGACGATCGTGATCATCCTGCCCGAGAAGCTTCAGGCCATCCAGGAGTACCGGTTCCTGCTCTACGGCGCCATGGTCATCCTGATGCTGCTGTTCCGTCCAGAGGGACTGCTGCCGCGGCCGCTGCGCCGGTACTTCCCGGGATGGCAGCCGCGATGAACCGTCCGCCGCCGCCGCTGCTCGTCGCCAGCGATCTCTCCAAGCTGTTCGGCGGCGTGGTCGCGCTGGATACCCTCAACCTCGAGGTCCGCGCCAACGACATCCTCGGCCTGATCGGCCCCAACGGTTCGGGGAAAACCACCTTCTTCAACGTGGTCACCGGCATCTATCCGGCAACCAGCGGCCGGGTCACCTTCGACGGCGCCGAGATCACCGGGTTCTCGACCCAGGCGGTCTACCGCTCCGGCATCTCGCGCACGTTCCAGCGCTCGCGGCTGTCGCTGCCGCTTTCGGTGTTCGACAACATCATGGTCGGAAACCACAAGCGGCTGAACCAGGGTCTGTGGTTCAACCTGGTCCGGCGCGGGGCGTTCCGCGAGGAGTTCGAGGCCAACTTCGAGGAGGCGCGGACGCTGATCCGGGTGTTCGACGCGCCGCTCGCCGAGCGGATGTTCGAGGCGGTCGCCGGCTTCCCGATGATCGACCGGCGGCGGATCGAGATCTGCCGCGCCCTGATCAGCCATCCCAAGCTGCTGCTGCTCGACGAGCCGTCGGCGGGGATGACCCACGACGAGACGTCCGCGCTGATGGACGACATCCTCGAGGTCAAGGCCCGGTTCAAGGACCTGACCATCGTCATCGTCGAACACGAGATGGGCGTCATCGAGCGTATCACCAACCGTTGCGTGGTCCTCAATTTCGGACAGAAGATCTGCGAGGGCACCTATCAGGAGGTGTCACGGGACCGCCAAGTGCAGGAGGCCTATCTGGGGATCGAATGAGCGGGACTCTTACCGTCGAGGGGATCTACACGGCCTACGACAAGGCCAACGTGCTCGAGGACGTCTCGCTCGAGGCGGAGAAGGGCAAGATCACTTGCCTGCTCGGCTCCAACGGCTCGGGCAAGTCGACGCTGATCCGCTCCATCCTCGGCCTGACGCCGCCCAACCAGGGCCGCATCGGCTTCGCCGGAACCACCCTCACCGGTCTTCCCACCCACAAGGTCATCGCCACCGGCATCGCCTGCATCCCCGAGGGCCGCAAGGTGTTCCCCAAGCTGACGGTGGAGGAGAACCTGCGCCTCGGCGGCTACCAGGAGTCCTCGCCGGCGGTGATCACCGAACGGCTCGACAAGGTCTACGAGACCTTCCCCCGATTGCGCGAGCGCAAGGATCAGCTCGCCGGCACCATGTCGGGCGGTGAGCAGGCGATGGTCTCGATCGGCCGCGGGCTGATGAGCGCGCCCAAGCTGTTGCTGATCGACGAGCCGTCGCTCGGGCTGTCGCCGCTCTTGGTCAAGGAGAACTTCAACATCATCCGCGGGATCAACGAACTGGGGATCACCATCTTCCTGGTCGAGCAGAACGTCCACCAGACCCTCGCCATCGCCGATTTCGGCTACGTGCTGACCAAGGGCCGGGTGGTCGCCTCCGGCACGCCGGAGAAGCTGAGCAAGACCACGGAGGTGCACCAAGCCTACTTCGGCTGAGGCGGAGGAAAGCGGAATGATGACGGAGCGTAGGTTTGTACCGGAACCGACCCGCACGTTGGTTGACTACGATGCGGTGCTATCACCCTGTCTGACCAGCAAGCGTGATGGTCGTCACGGCCCGGGGGAGACATGTTTTTTCGAGCCTAGTCGAAGTGGCGTTGCTTGTAGCCACTTGACCAACTCAGCCCGTGGTGCAACGCTCGCACGTTCGATCTACTGAACGTCCGATCGACGATTTGTGGCTCTATCTAGGTTGTACTCGAACGCGGGAGAGGAAAATGACCAAGAAGAAAGGCCGCAACGAAGCTGTCGTCAAAATCGCCTGCATCCAAATGGAGCCGGTGGCCGGGGACAAGGACGGCAATGTTCGTAAGAGCGCCGAGCGTATCGAGGAGGCAGCCGGCAACGGAGCAAAGCTGATTGTCCTCCCCGAACTGTGCAATAGCGGTTACGTCTTCGAAACGCGCGCCGAGGCCTTCGAGCTTTCCGAAGAGGTCCCAGGCGGACCGACGATCGCGATCTGGGCGGAACTGGCAGCAAGGCACCAGCTACATATCGTCGCCGGTTTCAATGAACGGGACGGCGAAGTGCTCTACAACGCCTCCGTGGTGATCGGCCCCCATGGGCATGTCGGGACCTTTCGCAAGGTCCACCTGTGGAACGAGGAAAACCTTTTCTTCGAGCCGGGCAACCTCGGTTTTCCCGTTTTCAAGACCCCCATCGGTCGGATCGGGACGTTCATCTGTTACGACGGCTGGTTCCCGGAAAGCTACCGTCTGTGTGCGCTCCAGGGTGCGGACATCATCTGCATTCCGACAAATTGGGTGCCCATCCCGGGGCAGGACAAGGACCGTGAAGCGATGGCCAACATCCTGGTCATGGCCGCCGCGCACTCGAACTCTGTGTTCATTGCCGCGGCCGATCGGATCGGAACCGAGCGTGGCCAGCCGTTCATCGGACAAAGCATCATCGTCAGTTACACCGGTTGGCCGATCGGCGGCCCCGCGAGCCCGGACCGGGATGAAATCATCTATGCCGAAGCCAATCTGTCGGATGCTCGGCGCAAGCGGAACTGGAACGAGTATAACCAGGTTCTTCGAGATCGCCGAAGCGACGTCTACGAAGAAATGCTTGGCTCGGATATGGTCCCCGGCTGGTACTGACCGACACACCCAAGAAGGGGGCCTTTTTTGCTCAACTAAACATCAAAATGGGAGGACGACGTGAAAAAGAACAACAGCGGAAAAATTATTCAGATCACTCGACGCTCGGCACTAAAGGGCATGGCGACCACCGCTGGTGTCGCCGCGGTAAGCTTGGCAGCACCGGGGATCATCCGCCGGGCGAGCGCCGCCGATCCCATCAAGGTCGGCGTCATCTCGCCTTTGACCGGCGCGTGGACGGTGTACGGCAAAGCGCACAGCGCCGGGTTCGAACTCGCCGTGGACGAGATAAACGCCGCCGGCGGCGTGCTCGGACGGAAGTTCGAAATTATTCTAGGCGACTCGAAGACCGAGCCGAGGATTGTCGTCGAGCAGGCGAACAGGCTGATCCGCCAGGAGCGTGTGGATTTCCTCGCGGGGACGTTCAGCAGCGCCGAGCGCAACGCCGCCGGGCCCGTCGTCACCTCCGCGAACAAGATACTGCTCTATCCAACATTCTATGAAGGCCAGGAAAAAGAATACTATCCTGGCGTCTGCAACAAGAACATGTTCATGTTCGGCCCCGAACCGACCCAGCAAGTATGGCCGCACCTGGAGTATATGATGAACAAATTCGGCAAGAAGTTCTTCATGATCGGTTCGGATTACGCTTGGCCTCGGGTGACCAATCAGGTGACGAAGCGTCGGCTGTTGGAGCTTGGCGGCGAAGTGGTCGGCGAAGTCTATATCCCCTTCAATACGCCCCAGTACGAGTCGGTTCTACGCGACATCCGAGCGTCGGGAGCGAACATCATCTTCCATACACTGACCGGAAGCGACACCGTCAACTTCCGCCTTCAGTACACGGCCGCCGGTATGAAGAAGGACTTCGTCCTGTGGACGGTGGACGACGAAGAGGTCGTGACGTCCGGACTGGGCCCCGACGTGTCGGCCGGCGACTACGTCAGCTTCGACTACTTCATGTCCATTGAGAATCCCAACAATACCGCGTTCCTCAAACGGTTTCGGGCCAAGTTCGGTAAGGACGCCCTGATGAACACGGTCGGGGTCGCGATGTACAACGCGGCTCACATGGCCGCCATGGCGATCGAAAAGACCGGCGAGGTCAGCACCGACGCGCTACGCGAGGGTCTGAAGGACATCGAGTTCGAGAACGGACCGCAAGGCAAGGTCAGGATGCGCGGCTTGGACCACCAGATGGTCTTGCCTTCGTATCTCATGCGCGTCCGCAAGGGATGGACCGGCGTGAACGACATGTTCGAAGAAATCCAGTCGTTCCCCTCGGTAGAGCCGCTGGACGCTCGGTGCCAGTTGCCGCTTTGAAGGCCACTTAATCTGCACAGCCAGTCCCGCCGCGCCGCCTGACAGGTGCGGCGGGACGTTTGGCTTGGTCTATTTCAGCATTTCCTTTGAGAGGCTCGGGCGATGAGCACGGCGCTCAGCGTAGTTGTGGATGCCACACTGATTACCTTGATACTGGCGCTGGCGGCCTTCGGCCTTGCCATTATCTACGGCTTGGTCGGGGTCATCAACATGGGCCATGGCGCCATGCTGACGCTCGGAGCCTACCTGACATGGGCGGCAACCACCGCCGGTCTGCCGTTTGTGATTTCGATATTTCTGGCGGCCGCCGGGGTCGCGGTGATCGGTCTGCTCCTCGAACATATCGTGATCCGGTCTTTTTACGATAGGCCGTTCGATACGCTATTGCTCACCTGGGGCTTCTTCCTGGTCTCGACCGAGGTCATCAAGATCGTTTTCGGCACGGACCTGCGCAACGTCGCCAATCCGGTGCCCGGTGCCTTCGATCTCGGGGGCATTCAGATTCCGGCCTATCGCACGATGATCGCCGGCTGTTCCCTGCTGTTGATCGCCGGAAGCGCGCTCGTGTTCTTCTACACGGCGTTGGGCATCAAGATCAGGGCACTGATCCAAAACCGGGAAATGGCGTCGCTTCTCGGCCTCGACGTGAGCCGGATGTACAAGCTGGTGTTCGTGACGGGCTCCTTCATGGCGGGGCTTGCCGGCGCGCTCATCAGCCCCATGCTGAGCGTAGACCCGTACATCGGCAATATCTTTTTGGTGCGTTCGTTCTTCGTCGTCATCATCGGCGGTATCGGCCACCTTCTCGGCGGAACCCTCATCGGCAGCTTTCTCATCGGCGGCTCGGAAACCCTGTTCGCGCTGTTCTCCGGCCAGGTATTCGCACAGACCGCCGTCTTCGCGGTCGCTATCGTCGTTCTGCGCTTCCGCCCGCATGGGGTGTTGAGGTCGGGATGAAGCAGCGCACGCTAAAACACCGGTCGTTGCTGGGAACCACGCCAGGTGATCTACTGTTCTCCGAACCCGGAGCCGCGCTGATCGTCTTTGCGATTCTGGCTCTCCTTCCCGTGTTCTTCTCCGGATATATGATCTACATCCTCCCCCAGTACATGCTGTTCGGCGTGCTGGCGATGTCCCTGGGGCTTCTCTGGGGCTTTGCCGGCCTGGTGAGCTTCGGCCAGGCCGGTTTCTTCGCCCTTGGTGCCTATACCATGGGACTGTCGATGAAGTCGGGCGGAGGAATAATCGACCCCGCTTACCTCGGCCTTCTCCTGAGCTTGGTTGTTGGCGGCATTCTGGCCGCGGCGGTGGGTTATTTTCTTTTCAGTGCGGGCGTCCGTGGCACCTACTTCGTGCTGGTCACACTCGCCCTCTCCATCATGCTGGAGCAGATCGCCGTGAGCCAATCGCAGATCACCGGCGGTTGGAACGGCATGTTTATCGATCGCATGTCGCTGAATTTAGGCCCATTTGGAAAGATATCTCTGTTTGACGACGCGCCAATGTACTATGTTATACTGCCAGCGGTTGCAATAATTTATGTTATTTTATATACTATTACTGTAACAAGATTTGGAAAAATTCTAAACGGCATCCGGGAAAACGAAGACAGACTGATTTCCCTCGGTTTCAATGCTTCGCTCTACAAGACCGGCGTTTTTGCAATTTCGGGCGCGGTCGCATGCTTTGCCGGCGCCCTTTACGGTACCCACGCCAACTTTGTCGCTCCGTCGCTGGCAGGCGTTCTGTTCTCGACCGAGGTCGTCGTCTGGGTGGCAATCGGCGGCAGGGGTTCGTTGCTGGGCGTACTGCTGGGAGGAATATTGGTCGCCTCCTTCTCGAACTACCTGAGCGCGATCACACCGGAGTACTGGCAACTCGTACTCGGTCTGCTGTTCGTGGCCGTGCTCCTCTATTTCAGGGGCGGAGTGGCCGGCGCGGTGGCGCAGCTTGTCAACGCAAGGCGAGCCAAGTGAAAACGGCGTCGGAACTCCTCCGCACCGAAGGCTTGACCAAGCGATTTCGCGGCCTCGTCGCCAACGACAGCATCGATTTCACGCTGAAAGCCGGCGAGTTGCGCTGCGTCATCGGACCAAACGGTGCTGGAAAGACGACCCTCATCAGCATGATCTCGGGCCATCAACAGCCCAGTAACGGGGCCATCTGGTTCCAAGGCCAGAACATCACCAAGCTTTCAATCATCGAACGAGCTCGACGGGGAATTTCGCGCAAGTTTCAAACACCGACGCTGTTCGATAACCTCTCCGCCTACGAGAACGTTGAACTCGCCGTCCTTAGAACCGGCTGCCCGCCGCGAAAACGTCGGTCGCGGATCCTAGAGGTGCTCGACCTCGTGCGTCTAGTCGATCTTGCCGACACCACCGCCTCCACCCTCTCGCACGGGCAGAGGCAATGGCTCGAAGTCGGGCTTTTGCTCGCGAACGATGCGATCCTCCTGCTTCTCGACGAGCCGACCGCGGGCATGACCGTCGAGGAAACCGCGTCGACCGGACGACTGATCCGCCGCTTGGGGCAGGAACTCGGGCTCTCGGCAATCATCATCGAGCACGACATCAACTTCATTCGTAACCTCCAGGCACCGGTAACCGTCCTTCACCTCGGACGGGTACTCGTCGAAGGCTCGTTCCATGACATCGAACATGACGAACAGGTGCGAAGCGTCTATCTGGGCGATCAGTAATGGCCCTGCGAGTCGATAACATTACGGCGGGATACGGCAAGATCACGGTGTTGCGCAACCTGTCCCTGGAGGTTCGCGAAGGCGAGATTCTGGGCCTACTCGGCCGCAACGGTATGGGCAAGACAACCCTGATCCGCTGCCTGGCCGGACTGATCCGGCCTACTGCCGGCAACATCACCTTCGAGGACCGGCAAATAACCGAACTGCCGCCCCACGAAAGGGCGCAGATCGGCATCACGACGGTCGTTCAAGGCCGCGGCGTCTTTCCCGGCCTCACTGTCCGTGAGAATCTGGAGATGGGCCGAATCGCCTCGCGCCGGACCAAGCGCAGCCGGATAGACGAAGTGGTGAGCTACTTCCCTCGCCTGGGCGAACGAATGCGCCAATCCGCCGGCACGCTGAGCGGCGGCGAGCAGCAAATGCTGGCCATTGGGCGCGGGCTGATGACGGACCCGACAATGATGCTTCTCGACGAGCCATCCGATGGCATCATGCCGATGCTCGTGCAGCAGAACGCGAAAATCCTGAAGGAAATCAATCATAGGGAAGGAATGACAATGATTATCGTCGAGCAGAATGTGCCTATGGTCTTCAGCCTGACCGATCATTGTGTCATTCTCGAAAAAGGTCAGGTCGTCACCGAGGGTACACGAGACGAGGTCTCACGTAGCGAGGTCATGAAGGCGTATTTGGCCATTTAGTGGTCTGGGTTTGACATATGGTACTGCACCAAGCCTACTTCGGCTGAGGCGGAGGAAACCACGACCATGACCGACCCGACGTCCGCACTGGAACTGACCCGCGCCCTGATCGGCTTCGACACCATCAACCCGCCCGGCAACGAGCGGCCGTGCGCGGAGCATCTCGGGCGGCTACTGGAGGCGGCGGGCGCGCGGATTTCCTACCACGCCTTCGACCGCGATCGCACAAGCCTGGTCGCCCACATCGGCGGCAGCGCCGGCAGGCCGCCGATCTGCTTCACCGGCCACATCGACACGGTGCCGCTCGGCGCGATGCCGTGGTCCACGGACCCGTTCGCCGCCGAGATCGCCGACGGAAAACTCTACGGCCGCGGCTCCAGCGACATGAAGAGCGGGGTCGCCGCCTTCGTCGTCGCCGCCACCCGGCTGGCCCCGCGGCTGGAGGGCCGCGCCGGGGTGGTGCTGGTGATCACCGCCGGCGAGGAGACCGGGTGCGAGGGCGCCTTCCATCTCGCCGGGCTGGGAACCGTGCTCGGCGAGGCCGGCGCCGTCGTCGTCGCCGAGCCCACCGCCAACTACCCCTATATCGGCCACAAGGGGGCGCTGTGGCTGAAGGCGCGGACCCGCGGCGTCACCGCCCATGGCTCGATGCCGGAAAAGGGCGTCAACGCCGTCTACACCGCCGCCCGCGCCGTCGGCCTCCTCGAGGACTTCGATTTCAACGTCGATCGCCACGCCCAGCTCGGCAAGCCGACCCTCAACGTCGGCACGTTGCATGGCGGCATTAACATCAATTCGGTCCCCGACCTGGCGGAGATCGGCATCGACATCCGCACCATCCCCGGCCAGCGCCACGCCGCGGTCTCGGCGGAGATGGCAAGCTATCTGGGCAACGACGTCGACCTCTCCGCCATGGTCGACGTGGAGGGCGTGTGGACCGACCCGGCCGATCCCTGGGTCCGCGAAGTCTACGAGATCGTCGCGCCGGTCCTCGGCGAGACCATCGAGCCCCGCGGCGCCAGCTACTTCACCGACGCCGCAGCGCTGACCCCGGCCTACGGCGGGCCGCCGACCGTGATCCTCGGCCCCGGCGAGCCGGCGATGGCCCACCAGACCGACGAGTACTGCGGCGTCGAGCGGATCGACCAGGCGGTCGCGGTCTATGTCAAGCTCATCGAAAGGTGGTGCGCGCCATGACCCGGGCCAACGAACTGTCGGCGGTATGAACGGCGGGCGCGCCGGTCCGCATCGATCAATTTTTATGCGCTTCTTGGTAAAAGTGTGAGCCTCGTCACATTTGCCGGTCGCCTTCCCGAGTATTTTGGTTGGGTATGGGGGTGACCACCTCCTGGTTTGGAGTGAAGACGATGAGACGACCCATATTCGCCATCACGGCAGCCACCTTTATCCTGGGAATGACCGGTGCGCCGGAATCCGCTTTGAGCCAGCCGATCTGCGGCGCGCACGACGACGTGGCGTCCGGTCTCGAGAAGAAGTATTCCGAGGCCCCGGTCGCCCGCGGCCTGGCCACCGTCGGCCTGATGATCGAGGTGTTCGTTTCGCCGGAAGGAACCTTCACCATCGTCGCCACCCGGCCCGACGGAACCAGTTGCCTGCTCGCCGCCGGCGAGGCTTGGCACAAGCTCGCCACGGTCAGCGCACCGTCCGAAGCTTCCTGACGGGGCAAGTCCGGAAAATGTCATTGGGGCTGGCGGAGGTTTGTCCCGCGCCCCATCGTCCGCCCGACAACGGCGCGGCAAGCGATAGACGCCAAGATTTGGCCCCACCGCGTGCGACTCTTGTGCCGAATTCGGATTGGTGGCACCAATGGGCTGCGAAGGGGCCGACGTGCAAG
>JAUXFS010000226.1 GCA_030622775.1 Rhodospirillales bacterium
GCGGCACCGGCACCTACGTCAAGGCCGGCCACGAATCCCATGCCGACGTCGGCGACCGCGCCAACGACGCGCTGCGGGTCAACGGCGCCGAGCTCCGCTGCAAGGTGTTGGGTGAAGGCGCCAATCTGGGCATCACCCAATTTGGGCGGATCGAGTGCGCGCGCGGCGGCGGCCGCCTGAACACCGACTTCATCGACAATTCGGCCGGCGTCGACTGCTCCGACCACGAGGTCAACATCAAAATCCTGCTCAATTCGGCGGTCGCCAATGGCGACATGACCACCAAGCAGCGCGACGCCTTGCTGGTCAAGATGACCGACGAGGTGGGCGACCTAGTGCTTCGGGACAACTACCTGCAGAGCCAAGCGATCACCATGGTCGAGGCCGAAGGCGTCGAAGCGATGGACAACCAGAGCCGTCTGATGCGCACCTTCGAACGCCAGGGCCGCCTGAACCGTGCTATCGAGTTCCTTCCCAACGAAGAAGAGCTCGCCGACCGGGCCGCCGCCAGGCAGGGCCTCACCCGCTCGGAGATCTCGGTGCTGTTCGCCTACTGCAAGCTCTGGCTCTACGACGAGTTCCTGGCTTCGGATCTCCCCGACGATCGCCATCTGGCGGACGACGTGGTCCGCTACTTCCCGTCGCCGCTGCGGCGCAAGTTCAAGAACCGGATCGACGGACACCGGCTGCGGCGCGAACTGATCGCCACCTCGATCACCAACAGCCTGGTCAACCGGGTCGGCGGCACCTTCGTCACCGAGATCGCCGAGAAGACCGGGATGTCGGCGGTGGACATCGCGCGGGCCTACATCGTCAGCCGCGACGTCTTCCAGGTGCGCGAGGCATGGGAGCGGATCGAAGCGCTCGACACGTTGGTGCCGGCCGCCGTGCAGACCACGTTGCAGCGCGAGACCCAGCGGCTAATCGAGCGGGGGACGCTGTGGTTCCTGCGCAACGGCGGCAGCCCGCTGGACATCACCGTCAATATCGCCGCGTTCGGCGCCACCGTCGCCGCCCTCGCCGACAAGATCGATACCGTGCTCACCGAGGAGATGAACGGCCGTATTCTCCACCGCGCCAGCCGCTATCAGCAGGACGGCGTCCCCGAGGAACTGGCGCGCCGGATCGCCTACCTGATCGTGATGCCTTCGGCCTGCGACATCGTGCGGATCGCCGCCGCCCGCGGGGTCGCCGCCGAGGACGTGGCCACGCTTTACTTCTCCGTCGGCGACCATCTCGGCTTCGGTTGGCTCCGCTATCAGGCCGAGAAGCTCGCCGCAGGCAGCTACTGGCAGAAGTTGGCGCTCGCCGCGGTTGTCGAGGAGCTCTACGCCCACCAGCGCGACGTGACGCTCAGGGTTCTCGATGTCGCGGGACGGCCGGCCGAGGGGGCGATCGAGGCGTGGAGCGCCACCTGCCTGCCGGCGGTCGATCGCAGCCGCGCCCTGCTCGGTGAACTGGAGTCCGCCAGCGCGGTCGACCTCTCGATGCTGACCGTGGCCAGCCGCCAGTTGGGCGCCCTGACCGACGGTTAGCGAGCGTGGAAGACGTCGAGGATGATGGGGCGCCGAAGGCCGGACGCACGGCGCTGTACGCGTGGTGCTTCTACGACTGGGCCAACTCCGCCTTTCCCGCGGTCGTCACCACCTTCGTGTTCGCCGCCTATTTCACCAAGGCCGTCGCCGCCGACCCGGTGATCGGCACCAGCCAGTGGGCCTATGCGATGAGCCTTTCGGCGCTGGCGGTGGCGGTGGCCGGCCCGATCCTCGGCGCCATCGCCGACAGCGCCGGTCCCCGCAAGCCGTGGGTGTTGGCGTTCACCATCCTCTGCGTCGCCGCCACCGCCATGCTGTGGTTCACGCGGCCGGAAGCAACCGATGTTCTCTGGGCGCTGGTGTTCGCCGCCATCGCCAACTTCGCGTTCGAAACCGCCGTCGTCTTCTACAATGCAATGCTGCCGACGCTGGCGCCGCGCGAGATGATCGGCCGGTGGTCGGGCTGGGGCTGGGGACTGGGCTACGTCGGAGGACTGGTGTGCCTGGCGCTCGCCCTGGTGGTCCTGGTGCAGCCGGAGACCGCGCCGTTCGGTCTCGACAAGGACACCGCCGAGCCGGTGCGGGCAACGGCGTTGCTGGTCGCCGGCTGGTTGGCGGTGTTCTCGGTGCCGTTCTTCCTGTTTACGCCCGACACGCCCGGTGCCGGGCTATCCATCGCCGAGGCGGTGCGCCGGGGCGTCACCACGTTGATCGGTACCTTTCGCCAGATCCGCGAACACCGGCAGATCGCCGTGTTTCTGGTTGCCCGGATGATCTACACCGACGGGCTCAACACCCTGTTCAGCGTCGGCGGCATCTACGCCGCGGTGACCTTCGGCATGGACTTCACGGAGCTGCTGATCTTCGGCATCGCGATGAACGTGACCGCCGGCATCGGCGCCTTTGCCTTTGGCTGGATCGACGACTGGATCGGCGCGAAGCGCACCATTCTGATCTCGGTTTCGGCGCTGACCGTGCTCGGTGCGATGCTGCTGGTGGTCGAGACCAAGACCCTGTTCTGGGTGTTCGCGATGCCGCTCGGGCTGTTCTTCGGTCCCGCCCAGTCCGCCAGCCGCTCGCTGATGGCGCGGATGGCGCCCCCCCGGCTGACCACCGAGATGTTCGGCCTCTACGCGCTGTCGGGCAAGGCCACCGCGTTCGTCGGCCCGGCGGTGTTCGGCTGGGTCACCGCCATCGCCGCCAGCCAGCGCGCCGGCCTGGCGACGATCCTGGTGTTTTTCGTCGTCGGCATGGCGCTGCTACTGTTTGTCCGCGACGTCCGCGCCTGAACCCGGTCAGGTACCGCCGAGACGGTTACGGCGTCGCTCATGAATCCGGTACCACGTGCCCGGTCGATGGAGTGAACCTCATTGAGAGCATCGACCATGGAACCATCCAGATCGAAAGCCTTCCCGCTCAAGGCCGCCTATTCTTTCGCCGAGCAGCATGAGTTCGGACCCACGGGAACTCATCCGTGTCGCTCCAGCGCTATCCCACCCTCCGCAAACTCGCATCCACGGCAAGGAGTCAGCACCAGTCGACTTCGTCAACGGGCTGTTATGCGATGCGCTGGTGCAGAACCGGCATCAGATCGAAGTAGGGGCGGATGATCGGCGAACGGGAGGCCTCGAAGGCGTCGAATGGACCGTCGAAGAAGACCCGGCCCTCGTGCAGCATCACTGTCCGCGGCCGTAGACGGCCGAGCAGGTCCTTGTCGTGGGTGACGATCACCGTCGTTCGAACGGGGGCGTCCGGTTCGCGCTCGAAGTGGGTGGCGAACACCAGGTCCTGGATCTCGGCGGCGCTGGTCGGGTCCAATCCGGTGGTCGGTTCGTCGTAGAACATGACCAGGGGGTCCATGGACAGCGCCCGGGCGACGGCGAGCCGCTTGGCCATGCCGCCGGAGAGGCTGGCGGAGTCGGTGTCGAGAAAGGTTGCGTCCTCCGGCAGGTCGACCGCCGACAGCACCGAGCGCGCGATCGGCAGGATCGCCGGGTCCTCGAGGTTTCCCACCTCCCGAAGCCACAGCGCGATGTTGTCAAACACCGTGCCCGAGAACAGCGCGTTGCGCTGGAAGACGACGCCCCAGCGGGCGTGGATGCGGTCGAGCGCCTGGCCGGTGACGGTTGCGAGGTCGATCAGCGGTGCTCCGGGCCGCTCGGGATCGGCGACCAGGACGCGGCCGCCGTCCGGTTCCAACTGCCTGAGAATATGGTTCAACAGCACCGTCTTGCCGCAGCCCGACTCGCCAACGATAGCGACGAGATCGCCACGGCGGATCTGAAGGTCGACGCCGCGCAGCACCCGGTATCCGTTGAACGCCTTGTGGAGCCCCTGGATCCTGATCTCGACGGCCACCGCCATTTCCGCGACGGTCCGACGGCGCCCCCCAGCGTTGTCAATCATCCGTCCACAGTACACCACCACGCCCGGTTTCGGAAGCGACCCACCGAGCGGCCCGGGCCACTCCGGCAGCCGCCGCGGCACGGATTCATTTCACGGGAAACTCGGATCCGTGCTACCCATATTAGGACAAAGACCAAAGACGACCGGTCTTCGGAGGGTCGGCGCGGGAAGAGAGGACGGACATGGACGCCAGTGGACCCGTCGAACAGGGGGTGGAGGCGACGTCGGGATCGCCGTTGATCGACCCGTTCGGGCGCCGGGTCAGCTATGTGCGTGTTTCGGTCACCGACCGCTGCGATTTTCGCTGCGTCTACTGCATGTCCGAGCACATGACCTTTCTGCCCAAGGCCGACGTGCTGACGCTGGAGGAATTGGACCGGATCTGCTCCGCCTTCGTCCGCCACGGGGTACGCAAACTCCGGATCACCGGGGGCGAGCCGCTGGTCCGCCGTGGGATCACCAGCCTGTTCCGGGCGATGTCCCGCCATATCGACCGCGGCGCCCTCGACGAGTTGACGCTGACCACCAACGGCAGCCAGTTGCGCCGGTTCGCCCAAGATCTCGCCGATTGCGGGGTGCGTCGGATCAATGTCTCGCTCGATACGCTTGACGCGCAAAAATTCAAGGACATCACCCGCTGGGGGCGCTTCGCC
>JAUXFS010000196.1 GCA_030622775.1 Rhodospirillales bacterium
GAGCGTGATCACCGTCACCGGCAGGGTGGTCCCCCGATCCGCGGACACCGTCAACCACGTCCTTCCGACCGGCGAAGTGGAGTTGGTCATCGAGGAGCTGCACGTGGATTCGCCGGCCGACGTGTTGCCGTTGCAGGTGGCGGGAGAGCAGGAATACGGCGAGGATACGCGGCTGCGGTACCGTTTTCTCGATCTCCGGCGCGACCGGATCCACGCAAACATCGTACTGCGTAGCGCGATCATCGCCTCGATCCGCCGGCGGATGACCGACGCCGGGTTCATGGAATTCCAGACCCCGATTCTGACCGCGAGTTCGCCGGAAGGCGCCCGCGACTACCTGGTGCCGAGCCGGTCGCACCCGGGGAAGTTCTACGCGCTGCCGCAGGCGCCCCAGCAGTTCAAACAGTTGCTGATGGCCTCCGGGTTCGACAAATATTTTCAGATCGCGCCGTGCTTCCGCGACGAAGACGCCCGCGCCGACCGCTCGCCCGGCGAGTTCTATCAGCTCGATTTCGAGATGGCGTTCGCCACCCAGGACGACGTGTTCGCCGCGATCGAACCGGTGCTGCACAATGTGTTCGTCGAGTTCGGCGGGAACCGCCAGGTAACCGGGATTCCGTTCCCGCGCATCCCCTATGACGAGAGCATGCTCAAGTACGGCTGCGACAAGCCGGACCTGCGCAACCCGATCGGGATGACCGACGTCACCGAGGCGTTCCGCGGCGGCGGCTTCGGCCTGTTCGCCCGCAATATCGACAAGGGAGCCATCGTCCGCGCCATTCCCGCGCCGGGCGCCGCCGGTCGGCCGCGCAGTTTCTTCGACAAGCTCAACGACTGGGCCCGTGGCGAGGGCGCCGGCGGTCTCGGCTATATCATCTTCGCCGACGGCGAGGCGAAAGGCCCGATCGGCAAGAACCTGGAGCCGGAGCGGACGGCATCGATCCGCGAGGCGACCGGTGTCGGCGACGGCGACGCGGTGTTCTTCGTCTGCTTGAAGAAGAAAGAGGCCGAGAGATTTTCGGCGTCCGCCCGCGAGCGCATCTGCGACGAACTCGATCTCCGCGAAAAAGGGACCTTCCGCTTCCTCTGGGTGGTCGACTATCCGGCCTACGAGATGGACGAGGACACCGGCCGCATCGAGTTCAGCCACAACCCGTTCTCGATGCCCCAGGGCGGGCTCGAGGCGCTGGAGACCATGGACCCGCTGGAGATCAAGGCGTTCCAGTACGACATCGTCTGCAACGGCGTCGAGCTCTCCAGCGGCGCGATCCGCAACCACCGCCCCGACATCATGGTCAAGGCGTTCGCCATCGCCGGCTACAGCGAGGACGAGGTACGCCAGCGATTCGGCGGGCTGTTCCAAGCGTTCTCTTACGGCGCCCCGCCCCACGGCGGCTGCGCGCCCGGCATCGACCGCATCGTGATGATGCTCGCCGACGAGCCCAACATTCGCGAGGTCATCGCCTTCCCGATGAACCAGCAGGCCCAGGACCTGCTGATGGGCGCCCCGGCCGAAGCCGAGCCGCAACGCCTCAAGGAACTCCACATCCGCCTCGACCTGCCGAAACCGAAAAAGATCGGGGTGGCGGGTAGCGGCGGCGGCGGCGGTTCGTAACCAGCCGACGGTTGCACGGGTTCGACGATTACAGCGAACACGTGGACTCCGGTTGATCGGCACCCAAAGTATCGAGATTGTTCTTTTCGTGCAGGAAGCCCTCGATCGGTGCGCGGGCAAGCACCGCATCATGGCTATGCAGGAGTACGGGTTGGCGAAGCTGGCGATCCCAGTGACGGAAGCCGCCAGGCGCCCCCTTGTAGGTGTCCAGGGTAAAATCCTTCGAAGACAAGTAAGCGCGGAGGTCCATGATCTCTGTCGACTTGGTGCGCGCAATCGCTTCAACGATCGACTTCACCGCCGCCCAGGCGGCCCAGTCCTTTCCCTCCATGCGGCGCTTTGCGATCCGATCGAACCGCTGGTTCAATTGTGGGGCGCCGTATCTTTCCCATGTCCAGTGCCAGGCGCTGGCTCCGAGACCCGCGGTTCCGATCACCGGACGCGGGTGATAGCTCGCGTAGGGCACGTAGCGGTCCAACTCGCCACTCGTGTCGACAACGAAGATCACGTCATAGTCCGCGGAGCCCGTAAGGATTGGGATGTTGGTCTGATCGCGCCGCCGCGGGTCGTTACTGACGACGAAAGGACGCACATCGGCAATCTCCAGCCGAAACTTCCGCGCGGAATTCCGAAAGGCCGCGCCGAGAACCTTGTCGCGGGAAGATTCGCCCTCCAGCATCAGTACGTCGGTCCAGGTCTTCTTGAACAGATATTGTGCCAATCCGTCCATCAACATGGCGTGGCTGGGAATGGTGTGGAACAGGACCGGCGAACAGTCGGAACCGCGAAGCGTATCATCCGGGTGGCGAACGTTGAACAGAACGAGATCACTCCGGGCGAACGCCTTGGCTGTCGCCTTAACGTCTTCGAGGGGCAGGTCGAGAATAAACACCCCTATCCCCCTCTGTTCAGAAATGCGGCTTAGGGCAGCAACCGGATCATCTTCGGTTGCCAGCGTGATTTCAACGAGTTCGAATTCGATGCCGAGGGAACGGCCGATCACGCGGCTTTCACGGACCGCAACCTTGGCGCCATCGATCGGCGGGTGCTGGTCGCGCAGCACCAGTCCGGTGTATCCGCGATGGCGATCGTAGAATGAATCGTCCGTGCGGCCGACATAGCCGAAAAGGAACGGCTCCTTGCCACGAGCCGCCGGCGCCGACACAAACTGGAATGCAAGCGCCGCAACCAGGGCGACGGCAACGACGGCAATCCTAGTGGTCATCAATCAGGATTCCGTAGGGGACACGGCCGACGGGAATCGAGATGAGGACGCGGAGGCTTGTCGTGTCGATAATAGAGAGGTCGTCGGACAGACCATTGGCCACATAGAGCTTGCTCTCGTCATGGGTGAGCGCCAATCCCCACGGGCGCTTGCCGACAAGAACGTAGTCGATGACCTTCCGCGCCTCGACCTCGACGACGGCGACGTGATTGGCGCGGCCGAGCGCCACATAGGCGCGTGTGCCGTCCTTGGTGATCAGCACGTCGACCGGCGTCACCTGCTCTTTGCGAAAGCCCGTGGGCAAAAAGCTGATGTCGCCGACAATCTCCAGCGTCCCGGTGTCGATGATATTGACCATCCCGGCCAACTCCGCCGTAACCCAGAGTTCCTTCTCGTCCGGCGTCAATGCAAAGCGCCGCGGCCGCGTGTCGACGAGTATATCCTTGATGACTTCCTGAGCCTCCACATCGATAACGTGAACCATGTTGGCGGCTTCGGAGGCGACGAAGACCCTCTTTCCGTCGGAGGTCACCTGAACGCCCTCCGGCTCCTCGCCGGTTTCGAATTCTGCCACGAACTCGCCGCTCTCGACGTCAAACACCGTGGCCGTCGCGTCTTCCTCGTTGGAGATATAAAGATGGCGGCCGTTAGGATGCAGGTCGAAGGTTTCCGGCTCCTCGACGCCGCGAATGCGCTGTTGCAGCTCTTGGGTGGCCACGTCATAGACGGCGATCACGGAATCGTCGGCGCACCCGACATAGAACTGGCCCCGATCCTCGCTGAAATGCATGCCGCGGGGCCGTGCGCAGGTCTCGAATGATTTGATTACCTTATCGTTCCGATCCAGCACCGTGATCGTGCTGCTCTTTTCGTTGGCAACGAAGATCAGTCCCGTACCTTTGGCCTGAGCCGCGTCCACGACAAAGCAGAGCGCGACCGCCAGCAAGACGAAGCTTCCGCAGGACCTCATGGCGGGTCTTGGTAGACCGGTAGTCGGTCGATGATTTCCTTTGCGTCCAACCATCGTGCGAATCTCCCCTAGGCCGACATTCTGCGGCTCATCATTCCCTTCTTCGGATCGTACCCGACAACAGCCATCAAGAGAAACAACACAAACGTTCCGACACCGATGGCGATGGCCTCGATGTTAGACTCGAAATACAATGTGAACCTGATACTTTCTGCAGCAAGAGTGAACCGGTCCTGTCTGCGAACTCTCGCCCCATCACGATACACTGTTGGCGCTCGCAGAAACGGAATCCCGATTGGGCGAGTTAGGATTCACCTATCGTCGCTGAGCCGAAGCCAGAGTGGGCGTTGGGCCATTGCCGCCCATGCCATTGGCGATGGATTGATGCCCTTGCAATTGAGTATAACTCGTAGCTACAATCCTCCGCTGTGATCAGGAGAACTTGGCCAGTCGGCCCAATAACCAATTTTCTAATGTTCAATGGCGGATCGAAAAGATCGTCGCCACAAAGGGAGGAAATCCATGGAGCTTTGGTCACGTATTGCCAGTTCCGCCGGCGTTGCAGTCGGCGGAACGCTGTTGATCCTCGCATCTTCGATTGCGCAAGCCCAGGAGACGGAGACGACCACCGTCTACGGAGACCTGTCGGTCGTTACGCAGGACATGCTGAACCGCGCCGCGGGTGACGGTAACAACTTCCTCCACGCCAACGGAAACTACGATCAGACGCGCTATTATCCGTCGCGGCAGATCAACGCCTCCAACGTCCAAAAACTGCGGCCCGCCTGGATCTTCCAAACCGAGGTCGTCGAGTCGATGGAGACGGCGCCGATCGTGGTCAACGGCACCATGTTCGTGACGACGGCCTTCAATCACGCCTACGCGTTGGATGCACGCACCGGCCAGCAAATCTGGCACTACAAGCACAACATGGGGCCGATCACCACCTACTGCTGCGGTCCCAACAATCGGGGCGTCGCCATCTATCGCGACATGGTCTACATGGGCACGCTTGACGCCAAGCTCGTCGCGCTCGACGCCAAGACCTTCAAGCTCCAAACCAACTACCGCAGTACCCCCGAAATTCTCGATGTCGCCAACGAGGTCATTGCCGGCAATCCCGACCAGTTCCAAAAGGAGTTAGAAGCGGTGCGCGAAAACGGAGCCATGCCTCACCTCGTCAAGGTGCGCGACGGCTCCGTTCAGGCCCGCTACGTCATCGAA
>JAUXFS010000082.1 GCA_030622775.1 Rhodospirillales bacterium
CCGTTCCCGCCGCCAGTGCCCGGAACGGGCTCTCCGGCTTGAGCGCGTCCTCCAGCCCCGGATAGGGAAGTTGGACCGAGCCGGGGATGACGCCGTCGCGGTGACGTTCCGCGCTTTCCCTGAGGTCGACGAAGATCACCGTGGGATCGCCGAGACGCGACATCGCCTCCGGGACCTCGAGGGTGCTTTCGGCGATCTCGGGAGCCGCCTGCATCCCCATATGGAGGTTCGCGGGCACCGCCACGTCCATCATCTTCGGGTTGTCGAGGCGGAGATCGTTCATGATCGCCGCGTATTCCTCGGCGGAGGACACCTGCAGGCGGGGATTGTGCGCCCGCTCCTCGCCGATGGTGCTGACGGTGTCGCCCTTGTAGTCGTGACCGGGGTAGACCCGGGTCGCGTCCGGCAGCACGAGCAGCTTGTCGAACAGGGACCGGTAGGCGGCAAAGGGGTCGCCGTTCTGGAAATCGGTGCGGCCGGTGCCGCGGATCAACAGGGTATCGCCGGTGAACACCCGGTCGTCCATGGAGAAGCAGAACGAATCGTCGGTGTGGCCGGGGGTGTGCAGCGCGGTCAGCCCGACACCGTCGATCTCGATCCGGTCGCCGTCGTCGATACGCATCGAGACCCGGTCGACCTTGCTGCCGCGCCCCATCACGGTGATGCAGCGGGTGCGGTCGCGCAGCGCCCCGAGAGCGCTCAGATGATCGGCGTGGACGTGGGTGTCGAGCGCCTTGACCAGGCGCAGGTTCAGTTCCTCGATCAGCCGCAGATAGCGGTCGACCTTGGCGAGGACGGGGTCGATGATCAGCGCCTCGCCCCCCGCCCGCGCCGCGAGCAGGTAGGTGTAGGAGCACGATTCGCCGTCGAACAACTGGCGGAACAACATCTGGATCCTCCCGGTCGCCCCGGCCGACCCGGTCGACCCGCACGAGGGGCGTTATCGCGCGGCGGCGGCCCTTGCCCCGGCGCCGGCGTCCTCCGCGTCGATCGGCGCTTGTACGTCGCGCGCGTCGTCCGCGCCGTACAGCCGGCAAAGGGCGTCGATCACCGCGGCCGCCTCCTCGCCCGCCAGCGAGTAGTAGATGGTCTGGGCCGCGCGTCGGGTCTTGACCAGGTTGTCGTTGCGCAGCCGGGCGAGATGCTGGGAGAGGGCCGACTGGCTCAGCCCGACGATTCGCTCCAGCTCGCCGACGTTTCGCTCGCCTTTCGACAACTGGCACAGGATCATCAGCCGATGGGTATTGCCCATCGCCTTCAGAAGCGCGCTCGCGCGACGTGCGCTGGCTTCCAGGGTTTCCAGTTCCAGGTTCAGCGTCCGATCCCTATGTCTCTGCCCCCACGCCCGCTTGGGCCCCCACGCCCATTTGGGCATTGCCCGACCAACCATGACCGAGCGAGCTTCCATCCGGTTTCGCGCCGGAAGCGTGTATTAACGAACTATAATATACTGAAAGGCTCGCCGCATTTCCAACGCTAATTTGCCGACCACACTTTGCCTGTCACGATTCGCCCGCCACCGGGGCCATACCGCGACGACCGCGAAGAAACCGCCGTTGAAACCCGGGGGCCGCGGAGCGATACTGCCGTCGAACCGTCTCACCCGGGCCGCGCGCCGGCCTTCGAAGAAAAACGCATCGATGAGCAGGACCGTCCTCGACGTCAAGGGCCTCAACTGCCCGCTCCCCGTGCTCAGGGCCAACAAGGCGCTGCGGTCGCTGGCGGCGGGCGACGAACTCGCGGTGCTGGCGACCGATCCCGCCGCCCCGAAGGACTTCGAGAGCTTCTGCGAGGCCGCCGGCCACGCGCTGGTCGGGAGCGCGGAGCAGGACGGGGTGTTCACCCTCGTCCTCCGCAAGGCCGGTTGATCGGTCCGCGCGGATCGGGTCGCCGCGCCGAAGCGGGCATCGGAACACGCCTGCGATCAGCCGGTCGATCTACGGCCAGCGGCTAGCCGCTGGCCCGGACGACCAGGCAGTCGACCTTCCTCTTGCTGAGAGTGGCGCACAGCGCGCTCGCCAGACTCTTGTTGTCGATAGGACCGGCGCGCAGCCGATAGACCAGGCGGCGGTTGCGCGTCCGTCTGGACGAGATGTCGGGCTCGAGATCGCCGAGCACATCGTGATGCTTGCCAAGCAGATTCTCCCACATCTTCCTGGCCTGGTCGCGTGCCCGCACGGCAACCAACTGCACCTGATAGATGGCGCTCGATCCCATCCCCGCGCCGGCCAGCGGTTCCGGCCGGGGCGGCGGCAGCGCCAACGCCAGTTTCGACAGGGCGGCGCTCGCCTCGCCGCCAGTAGGCGACGGCGGTTCCGCGGGGACCGTGGAGGCGATTTCCGGTTCTTCGGTCGAAGCAACCGTAGGCGGCGGCGGCTCCCGAGTGGCTTGGACCGCCGCGCGGGTCGATAGGGATGGCGGCGGCACCACGTCGACGGGTTGCGCCTCATCAGTGGGTGGAACCACGACAGCGGCCGGTGCGGCGGCCGGCGCGGCGGCCGGCGCGGTCTCGATGACTTCACGCCGCGGAACGGGCATCGGTCTCGCCGTCGTTGCCAGCCGGATCTCCGAGTCCGGCAGCGACGCCAGCATTGGCAACGGCATCGCCTGTTCGGACCAGTACAACCGGCCCTCCAACGGCGGCCGCTCCGCCAACAGCTCCGCGAGTTCCCGAGAGGGAATATCGGTAACGATGGCTCTGATCGGATCGGCCTTGTGCATGGCATCGATGGCCGGTAGGGCGCCGCCGTCGGCCGGCGGTGCGCCGGCGAGCCGTTCGACCCGAGGGTCCGTACCCGAAACCAGCCAGACGAGGGAGACCCCGAAGCAAGCGAGCACCAGCAGTGCGACCGCGGCCTCGCCCTTGCTCAACTCCACCTTCCCGTCGCGGCGAAACTCCACGGCGCGGCGGCATACAACGCGGTAGGCGGCGAGCCCGTACCCGCGGCAGAGTATCAGGGCGCCACGGGCGTATTCGGCGGCCCCGCGAAGGGCGGGTTTGGCCACGGCGGCGCCGTCGACCACCAACGCCCTGAAGCGGAGCCACGCGCCGCCCCCGTCCGCCGACGGCTCGCCCAAGCCGGCGATATTCTCGAACCGATTCGCCGTTGTCGGCGGTTGGCCGCCACCGATCGGCCGCCGGAACATCGCCCGCAATAGCTCGACGAATGCGATCAGGCCTGTGCGAATTTCCGCAAAAGCGCGGCGAGCGCCTTCAAACGCCAGCGTTATCAAAGGCTTGGCGCCGTCCAAAACCCTGTCCGCCAAACCTGTCGAATCCCCTTGTGCCGCTCGATGATCAAATGGCCGCGTCGCTTGCTCAGCCATGATACCTCCCAGTTATGGCACTCCTATGATCAACAATCACAATATCTTGATATATTTCAAGATCTATGTTGATGCGGCCCAATGGAAGTTCGGACGAACTGATTTTTCGTTCCGCCCCCGGGGGCGGAACGTGCCAGGGCGGGGACTCCCCACCAATGATCAACGGGGGTGAGTATCAGCGCAACACCGCGCGGCGGCGTTTGGTTCAGCGGCGCCGGGATTGCGTCGGCGTTGACGGCGGGCATGGGGCGGCGCCGAGAATCGGACCCTGGTGGTCGTCCTGCACCAGCACCGCGCAGCCTTCGTCCGGTAAGAGGGTGACATCCGCAAGGCGGATCGCCGTCGCCTTGCCCGACCACGGGCCGATGCGCGTCAACCCGGTGACCACATGGTGGTTGGTGAGCGTCTTGCCCTTGTTCTCGCCGGCGCTCACCCGGGTGAGCCGGGCATGCTCGAACCGCACCAGCCACAATGCCGCAGGCCCGGTCGTTGGCCCATCGACGGCGACGGTCAGCCCGCCGTCCCGCTCCCGGGTAATGGCGACCTTCAGGCGCTGGCGATCGTCGGCCGCCTCGCGGCGGATCGTGGTTTCGACCGCGTTGCGGCGGGTGCCGGCGGCCTCGGCGCGGCCATCGATCACCATCTGCGGCGTATAGATTCCGTCACTGCGGCGAATGTTGCGGTTGTAGCGTCGTTGCCGCTCGGTGTTCGCTGGACTGGAAAACACGTCCTTCCAGCGGCCGGCGGAGCCGTAGACCAGATCGTCCCAGTAATCGACGTGGAACTCGAGGGCGAGAACGTCGCCGCGCGCGGCAAGCTCGCCGAGATATGCCTCGGCCGGCGGACAGGAGTAGCAGCTCTGCGAGGTGAACAGCTCGACCACCGTTTTGTCGTCGCCCGGACTGGCCGAAATGGCCCCGGAGATGGGGGATATCGCCGGGGCCAGGGCCATGGCGAGAACTAGGAATGCTCGCATGTCGGTAACGATAGCGTCGCGCCGCGTCGGCGACGAATCACGTTCGGGTGACACTCTCGTGAGAGGACGCGCTGGCGTGAGAGGACGCGCGGGCGTGAGAGGAAGCGCGGGAGAAGCGGCCGGGGCCGAGCGCCGCCGCCGTCACGCCGAGGTCGGCGAGATCCGCGGGGACCTCCGCACCGGTGAGCAACGCCGCCGCCAGCCGGCCGAGCGCCGGCGACGTCTTGATGCCGTAGCCGCCCTGACCGGCGAGCCAGAAGAACGTCGGCTCCGCCGTATCCGGCCCGACCGCCGGCAGCTTGTCGGCGAGAAAGGACCTGAGGCCGGCCCACTTGTGGGCAATGCGTTCGACGGTGAGGGTGGTCGCTTCCCGGAGACGTTCGACGGCAACCGCCACGTCCCATTCATCGGGCTGGGCATCCGAAGGCGGCATCGGCGTCTCGTCGCACGGCGAGGCGAGGATCCGGCCGGCTTCGGGCTTGAAGGAGACGCTTTCGTCCACATCGATGGTCATCGGCCAGCCGGCGACCGCCATCCCGCCCGGGGGGGTGCCCGGGGAGTCGCCCGGGGGGTCGAAAGTGATCACGGTGCGCCGTTTCGGGACCAGACCGAGCGGGGCGATCCCGGCCGCCTCGGCGATCTCGTCGGCCCAGGCGCCGGCGGCGTTGACGATGGCGCCGGCCGTCAGCGGGCCGGCGGTTGTTTGTATCCGCCAGCGTTCGCCCGGGCGCTCGATCGCATTCACCCCGGCGCCGGTGATCAACCGGCCGCCGCTGGCTTTGAAGCCGCGGAGAAAGCCCTGGTGGAGGGCGCCCACGTCGATGTCCATGGCGTGCGGCTCGTGAACCGCGCAGACCGCGTACCCGGAACGGAGGGCCGGCTGCAGGTCGGTGATCTCGCCGCCCTCGACGAGTCTCAGGTCCCGGGTGAGGTTGCGGCAATCGGCGAACAGTTGCTCGGCGCGCTGACGCTGGCCCTCACGGGCGAAATGGAGGACGCCGCGGGGGCTGAGCAACGGGTATTCGGCGAACCCCGCCGGCGGGGTTTCCAGGAACGAACGGCTGCCGCGGACGAGCGCGCGAACCAGGGGCCCGCCGTAGGTTTCGACGAAAAGCGCGGCGGAACGGCCGGTGGCGTGATAACCGGGCGTGTCTTCGCGCTCGACGACGGCGATCCGGGCTCCGGGCGCTCTTTCGCTGAGTTCGAAGGCCGCCGCAGCCCCGGCGATGCCGGCGCCGATGACAAGGAAGTCGTAGTCCACCGTATCGCCCCCTCCGCTACTCGGCCGCTTTCCTCTCCGACAGCGACACCGTTCTGGCCGCGGGACCGCGAACCTCGACCAGGGGCGCGACCAGCCCGAGCAGCGGCGGAATGATCGCCAGCGTCAGCACCGCCGACAGCGCCAGCCCCCCGACGATCACCGAGCCCAGGCCCCGGTACAGCTCCGATCCGGCCCCCGCGAACACGACCAGCGGCAGCATGCCGAACACGCTGGTCAGCGTCGACATAAAAATCGGCCGGATGCGGGTGCGGGTGGCGGCGACGATGGCGTCGGCGATCTCCATGCCCTCGTTGCGGGCGTGATAGAGGGTCTGGTGCACCAGAAGGATGGCGTTGTTGACGACGATGCCGACCAGGATGACGAAGCCGAGCAGGGTCAGCATGTCCAGCGCCTGGTAGTGAAACAGGTTGAGCACGGCGAGGCCGCCGATCCCGCCGGCGGTCGCCAGCGGCACCGACAGGACGATGATCAACGGAAAAACGAAGCTTTCGAACAGGACCGCCATCACCAGATAGACGATGGCGACGGCGAGAAGCAACTGCCAGACCATGACATCCCAGGTCTGGGTCAGCTTGTCGGCGGTGCCGGCGAGGCGCAGTTTGATCCCCGGCGCCAGGCCCGACGCCTCGAGCTTGTCGATGACCTCCTCCTGGATGATCCGCATCGCCTCTTCGAGGGGCAACCGGGATGCCGGCCGCACCTGCAGGGTGACGGTGCGTTCGCGCTCGAGATGACGAATTTCCGTCGGGCCGGAGATGACGACCACGTCTGCGAGGGAACTGACCGGGATGATGTCGCCGGAGCCGGTGACGATGGGGAGGTTGTCGATGCCCTGCGTCTCGGTCACCTGGTTCAGGGGGCCGGTAAGAGTCAGGTCGATACGTTTGCCGCCGACGGTGATCTCGGCGACCCGAATGCCGTCGTTGAACGCATCGACTGTCTGGCCGAATTCCGTCGCGGTCACGCCGTTGTCGGCGAGCCGCACCGGATCGGGATAGATCCTCACTTCCGGCGCACCCAGCTCGAGGCCGGGTCTCGGGCGCAACTGATTGCCTTCGGCGCGCGGCAGGACACGGCCGATCAGGGCTGCCGCCCGCTGGGCGACGTCGAGCACGTCCTCGAGGTCCGGGCCCGAAACGTTGAGATCGATGGCGCGGCCGCCACCGACGGCGCGCCCGAATATGGACGGCTGGGTGACGAAGCCGAAGGTCCCCGGCTCCTTGAACACGGGTTCCTGGAGAACCGGGATCAACTCGGCGACCCGACTCGGATCCTTTGCGCTGGCGCCAAGGAAGGTGGAGGCGCGGCGGGCGACGAAGAAGAAATTCTCGATCTTCGGCGGCTGTCCGTCCTCCGCCTCGGTTTCGGCATCATCTTCGGAGGAGAACAGCGGCCGTAACGCATCCTCGATCCCCTCGGCGATTCGGGTGGTCGTCTCCAGATTGTAGCCGGGCGGCGGCTGTACGCTGCCGAATACCAGGTTTCGATTGCCCTCCGGCAAATATTCCAGCTTCGGCAGGAACTGCCACGTCGCCACCGCCGCCGTGCCGCAGATCAGACCGACGGTGCCGAACGCCCAGCTTCTGTGGCGGACCACCCGACGGGTGAAGCCGATTGTCCCGTCGACGAAAAGGGTGGCGAAACGGTCGACGCCCGGCAATCTCCGCC
>JAUXFS010000206.1 GCA_030622775.1 Rhodospirillales bacterium
GCCGTCCCCGGTTTCAGGCTGATGTGCGCCAAGCCGACGCGGGCGGGATAGTGCCCAAACGTTGGACGGTTCTGATCGGGCTGATCGCCGCGCGTGCCGCGTTGGGGTTTCACATGCAGGTGCTCGCGGTCGTCGGGCCGGGGTTTGCGGCCGAGTATTCGATTTCCAACGCGGAGCTTGGAATGTTGATCGGGATCTTCCTGGCGCCCGGCGTGGTGCTCGCCCTGCCGAGCGGTGCATTGACCCAGCGGTTGGGCGAAAAGCCGGTGATCGTTCTGAGCCTGTTGATGATGACCCTCGGCTCGCTTGTCGCGGCCTATGGAACCGGGTTCTGGGCGATGTTCGTCGCTCGCCTTGTCGGCGGCGCCGGAGGCGTGATGATCACGGTGTCCGCGGCGAAATCGGTCATCGACTGGTTTCATGGCCGGGAGATCACCACCGCGGTGGCGGCCAACCTCACCGGCTTTCCGATCGGCGTCGCCATTGCCCTGTTCGGACTGGGCGGCCTTGCCGAGCCCGAGATTTGGCGTAACGCGTTCTGGATCGCCGCGGCCGTCGGCGGCGGCGCGCTTGTCGTCTTCGTCTTGACGTTCGAAGCGCCGGAAAAAGCCGGTGCGGGCGGCGCCATGGGCGCCCTGCCGAACCGCTCGGAGTCCTTACTGATTGTTCTGATCGGCGGTGTCTGGGCAATCTACAGCGGCAGTTTCATGATCATGCTGAGCTTTACGCCGGCATTCCTCGCGGCCGAAGGGATCGCGTTCGAACAGGCGGCCTTTCTCGTCGGTCTCGCGCCGATGTGCAGCCTGATCGCCATTCCGCTCGGCGGGCTGATCGCCGATCGCCTGCACCGGCCGAACATCATCATCGTCGGCGGCGCGGCGATCTGGGGCTTGACCATGGCCCTTCTCGTCCCCTTCGCCCGGTGGCCGGTGGCGGTCGCCGTCCTGATGGTCGCCGGGGCCTTCGCCGGCGCGCCGCCCTCCGGCCCGATCGTCGCCGCGGCCGGCAGTGTGGCGCGTCCGGAAGCACGCGGACCCGCGTTGGGCCTGTTCTACACGATCTTCTATCTCGGATCGGTCGTCTCGCCGCCCCTTGCCGGGTGGGTGATCGACCGAACCGGGTCGTTGGCGACCGGGATCATGCTGATGCCGGCGCTCCTCTTGCTCGCCATCGTCGTCTTCGCTGTTTTCCACCGGCAACGCATCCGGTTGACCGGGGCCAAAACCTGAATCAGATTCCGCTCCCACGGCTTAATATCAATGCCCGTTGGTATAAGGTGCTAGGGAGAAAGCGAACAAACGAGGGGGAACAGTCATGACCACGCTACCGGCGGATCCGTTCGAGCCAGGGGGCATCGCCCTGTTCGGTAAACGGTTGCGCGGCGGCGAAATCACCGCCGAGGCGGCGACCCGCGCCTATCTCGCCCGCATCGCCGTGCTCGACGACAGGCTCGGCGCCTATCAGTACGTGGCCGCCGAGCAGGCGGTGGCGGCGGCGCGGGCGCTCGACGGGCTGCTCGCCGCCGGTACCGATCTCGGGCCGCTGATGGGGGTGCCGGTGGCGATCAAGGACCTGTTCGCCGTCGACGGAATGCCGACCACCGCCGGCTCCAACATCGACGTCGGCGATCTCATCGGCGCGGAAGGACGGTTCGTCAAGGCGCTGAAGCGCGCCGGCTGCGTCATCCTCGGCAAGACCAAAACGGTGGAGTTCGCGCTGGGCACCACCGGCATCAGCAAGCCGCGCGGCACCCCGTGGAACCCGTGGGACGCGGCGACGCAACGGATCCCGGGAGGATCGAGCAGCGGCCCCGGGGTGGCGACCGCCGCCGGCCTCTGCGCCTTCGCCATCGGCACCGACACCGGCGGCTCGGTACGTCTGCCCGCCCACTTCTGCGGCACCTTCGGGCTGAAGACCACCGCCGGCCTGTGGCCCACCGACGGCGTCTTTCCGCTGGCGCGCGATCTCGACAGCATCGGTCCGCTGACCCGCTCGGCGGCCGACGCGGCGATCGTCTTCGCCGTTCTGACCGGGCAGCCGACGCCGACGGCCAGTCCCGTTCGCGGCCTGCGCCTCGGCAAGCCGGTCCATTACTTCTACGACAACCTCGATTCCAACGTCGCCGCCTGCATGACCGCGGCGCTGACGATGCTCGAGGAGGCCGGGGCCGACATCGTCCCGATCGAGGTGCCGGAGGCGCCGGAGCGGGAGAAATACTTCCCGGCGGCGCTGCCGGCCGACCTGATCTCGGTGCTCGGACGCGAACGCTTCCTCGCCGGACGCGAGCGCATGGATCCGGTGGTCGCCGCCCGCGGCGGCATGGGGCTCGAAGCAAAGGCGGCCGAGGTCCTGCAAGTCAAATGGTGGCGCCAACAGCTCTGCGCCGCCGCCGAGGCGAGGTCCGAGGGGCTGGACGGCTGGATCACGCCGACGGCGGCGATCGCCTCGGTGCCGGTGGCCGATTTCACCGACCCCGCCGAGGCCATGCGGCTGACCCTGGCGATCACCCAGGACACCCAGCCCGGCAATCTGCTCGGCCTGTGCGCGACGACGACACCGATCCAGATGCTGGGATCGGCGCTACCAGTCGGCCTGCAGCTGCTGTGCCCGGCCAACCACGAAGCCCGGGCGCTCGCCATCGCCCTGGCGATCGAGGACCTGGTCGGACCGCCGCCACGGCCGGATCTCAGCGGGTTTCTCGAATAGACGAGGACGCGCCCGGAGATGACCGGCGGCGGGATACGGTGACGGTTCGCGACGACGAAGACCGGACGCCCTGAGCGCGGCCGACCGCCGAGCGAGCCGCGGACCGGTCAGGCGGTGAGCGCGCGGCGTTTTTCCGAGGTCAGCACCACTTCGACGTCGACCACCTGGCGCAGGCTCTCGGCGATCTGCTCCCTGAGGCGGGGTTCCATCCCGGCGACCTGGACATCGATGTGCAGGTCCTCGCCGCGGCGGCCGTGGACGGTGCTGTACCACTGGCAGGGCACAAGTCCCCGCTTGGCGAAGACTTCGAGGACGCGCGGCATCACCCCCGGCGTGGCGCCGGCGACGACCGAGAAACAAGCGACAGGGTTTGGGTGAAACGGATCAAGGTCCGATCGAGCGGACATGGCATACGACTCCTTGCTGAACTGATTCGATAGACGGCGGAGATCCCGGCCCTCAAACGAGGACCGGGTCGGTAATCGACCGAACCCGAAACAGGCAACAGGAGTGTATTCCAGACATGCTCTTATGATACCACCGCCCGCTCACACGTCAAGATTGTAGTGATCCGAGCGCAGACGGCCGCCCGCGCCGGAGGCGGATCTGCATTGCAAAATCTTCAGAACTGTCGGCTTGGCAACGTTGATATGATTCGCGGCGGTCGTTTCACAATGCCGTCTGGGGTCGAGAGCCCGTCCCGAAAGCCCGATGGGCTCTCAGGGAGAAGCGCGATGACCATCGCCGCGACGCTTGAGAAGTATCTCGACGAAAAGAGCGTTGACTACGAGGTGCTGACCCACCGCCATACCGAGGACAGCCTGCGCACCGCCGAGGCCGCGCACCTCACCGGCGACAAGTTGGCCAAGGCCGTCGTCCTCAGGGACGAAGACGGCTACATGGTCGCGGTCATCCCGGCCACCTTCAAGCTGAAAATGGCCCTGGTGCGCGAGTTCACCGGCCGCGCCCGCTTGGCGATGGCCGAGGAAGACGCACTCGCCCATCTGTTCGAGGATTGCGAGTTCGGCGCCGTTCCGGCGGTGGCCGCCGCCTATGGCCTGGAGGCCGTGTGGGACGAGACGCTGGCCTATGCCGAGACCGTCTACTTCGAGGGCGGCGACCACGCCTCGCTGGTCAGGGTCGGCGGCGTCGATTTTCAGAGGCTGATGGGCGAGGACCGCCAAGCCTTCCTTGGCGAACACATCTAGCCGAAAAAAGGTGTTCGGCAGGGTTTCATGGGCCTCGCACCACGGGAGTCGACGAACCCTTCGACGGCGAGGCTTGGGGGCTGTTGGGCATCGTTTCCCGCATCGACCGGCGGGCGGAGAAAACCTCGTACCAGCCGGAAAGCGTCGGACGGCCGTCGCGCCAATGGTCGTCGGGGAAACGGAACTGCAGCCAACCCAGCGCGCAACCGATGGCGATGTGGCCGATCGTCATCGGACCATCAAGGCCGACGGCGTCCTCCTCCAGGGCATCGAGACCCCGATTGACCACCGCCGCCTGTTTCGACGACCAGGACGCCGAGCGTTCGTTCTCCGGGCGGAGTGCTTCCAATCGCCGCGCTACTCCCGCGTCAAGGATTCCATCCGCCAACGCTTGACGACGGAGCGCCGTCCACCGCGCGCCCCCGGGCGGAGGAAACAGCTTCAGCCCATCGTGCAGGGTGTCCAGGTACTCGCAGATCACCGGAGAGTCATAGAGCGCTTCACCGCCGTCGGCGATCAGCGTCGGCACCTTTCCAAGCGGGTTATCCCCCGGCAAGTCGGTGGACGGATCCCAAACGTCGGTGGGAACCCGCTCGATGTGCCCATCCAGCCCGGTCTCGATAGCCAATACGGAGACTTTGCGAACATAGGGCGAGGCCGACGAGTAACGGAGCTTCATCGCATCCCCTCAGAAATTATCCTTTCGCCGGCGGATCTCCGCGAACACGGCAACGTCGTCCCGTCCGGCAAGCCCGGCGGCCCGTTTCAAGCCCTCGTCGTCGGCACGCAAAAACGGGTTGGTCGCCCGCTCTTCGGCCATCGTCGACGGTACGGTCGGCCTGCCCGCGGCCCGCAACACGCGGATTTCTTCCGCCCGCGCCTGCAACGCCGGATTGCCGGGTTCCACGGTCAGCGCGAACGCGGCGTTGCTCTGGGTGTATTCGTGGGCGCAGTAGACCAGGGCGTCGTCGGGGAGGACGCGGAGC
>JAUXFS010000074.1 GCA_030622775.1 Rhodospirillales bacterium
AGCAGCGTCATCACCCCGGGGCCGAACAGGATCGCGCCGAGACCGGTTCCGGTCGCGTGCGAGCAGCTGCCGGTGACTGACGGGATCTTGAGCGCCGATAGCACGAACGCGAACGCCCCCGAGGCCGCCAGCAACAGCTTCGTTTCCGGATGCTTCTTGACGATCCGCACCAACCGGTACCCGCCGTAGGCCACGAACGGGGCCGAAACGGCCGTCCAGGCGATCGCGTGAGAGGCCGGTAGATACCCCTCCATGATGTGCATAAAACCCTCCTCCGCCCGCATCAGGCTTCTTCCGGATGCGCCGCCGTGAAAGGAGGGACTTGGGACTCGCGAGCACGCTCATTATCGTTACTCGCTTCCGGTTGACCCCGCCCGCAAGCGCCGCGTCGATACGATGACGGCAGGTCTCCTGGCTCGCGGGTCTCCGCTTTCACCCGGCCTTCCCGGTTTCCCAGTGGCCATTCGAGGGCAAAAGCTAGCCGCTCACAGTTGCGGGGGCAGCCACGGCACGGGGTCCCCTCGGGGGTCGACCCCTCCCGTGTTCCCTTTCAATCCCCGGGCTTTGTCGCCCTGCGCGGGGAACCGTCACGCCGAGTATAGGGACGGGACTAAAGCCCCGTCAAGCAACAGGCTATTGTTTGCACATGTCCGAAAGCGCCCGCACCAACGAACCGTGGACCGCTCCCCGCGGGGCGCCGTGACGCGCGCCCCCCAGGAACCGCTATATTTTAGCCATAAAGCGGCCATCAACTCGGCGCGCATGGTAAACGCACCATTTGCGGCGCGTTTTCTGCTATATTGAACCCGCTTTGAGGATGAAATTCGGTGCCTGAAACCATCGCACTCGTCGACGACGATCGCAATATCCTGACTTCGGTGACCATGGCCCTCCAGGCCGAGGGCTTCGAGGTGGACACCTACATCGACGGCAGGGAAGCCCTGGAAGGCTTGACGCGGAAGCCGGTGGATCTCGCCGTGCTCGATATCAAGATGCCGCGCATGGACGGGATGGAGCTGCTGCGCCGGCTGCGCCAGCAGAGCTTTCTCCCGGTGATCTTCCTGACCTCCAAGGATGACGAGATCGACGAGGCCCTCGGCCTGCGAATGGGCGCCGACGACTACATCAAAAAGCCGTTCTCCCAGAAGCTGCTGATCGAGCGCGTCCGCGCCGTGCTCCGCCGTCGCAGCGATTCACCGCCGGCCGGTGGGGAAGCGGACGCCATGCGCCGGGGCGATCTGGTGCTGGATTCCGTCCGCCACATGTGCGAGTGGCGGGGACAGGAGGTCAATCTCACGGTCACCGAGTTCCTTCTGGTCGAGGCCCTCGCCCGCCGTCCCGGTCACGTCAAGAGCCGCGACCAGTTGATCGACGCCGCCTACGGCGAGCACATCTATATCGACGACCGGACGATCGACAGTCACATCAAACGGCTGCGGAGGAAGTTCAAGGACGTGGATAGCCAATTCGCCCAGATCGAGACCCTCTACGGCGTCGGATACCGTTACCGCGCCGCCTGAGGGCCCGACTGGAAACGATATCCGAGGAATGGTAAAACCCGCCCGCCTGCGCGCGCCTTCACCGATCACGCGGCGCATTCTCGCCGTCAACCTCCTGGCCCTGGGATTTTTGTTTGCCGGCTTGCTGTATGTGGACGAATACCGACGCGGGTTGATCGCCGCCGAGCTGGCGGCATTGCAAACCCAGGCGGACCTTTTCGCCGCGGCGCTGGGAGAGGGCGCGACCGCGCCGGAAGGGCCCACCGAGGAGGGGCTGATCGCCCCGGTGGCCCAGCAGATGGTCCGCCGCCTCGTCCAGGCCACACGAACCCGGGCGCGGCTGTTCAGCGGCGACGGCGAGTTGCTGGCCGACAGCCGGCTCCTGATCGGACCCGGCGGCATGGTACAGATCGAGGAACTGCCGCCGCCACGCGACGAGGCACAGCCGGCCAAAGCCCTCCTTGCCGTCTACGATCTTGTCGCCGAGCGGCTCTCGGACGGGGAAGTGTTGCCGGTCTATGGCGAAAACCCCGTCCAGAAGGCCGCCGACTATCCGGAAGCTCTGCAGGCCCTCTCGGGAAACGTTACCGAAGTCGTCCGCTCCGTCACCGGCGGCGGGATGATTCTCAGCGTCGCGGTCCCGGTACAACGATACAAGCAGGTGCTCGGCGCGTTGATGCTGACCCGGGGGTCCCATGACATCGACGTCGCCGTTTTCCAGGTGAGGCTCGATATTCTCAAGGTGTTTGCGGTGGCGCTGGCGGTCACCGTGCTGCTTTCCCTTTACCTCGCCGGGACCATCGCCCGTCCGATCCTCAAGCTTTCCGCCGCCGCCGAGCGGGTGCGCAAGGACCGTCAGCGCAAGCACACCATTCCCGATTTCGCCAACCGCGGCGACGAGATCGGCGACCTCGCCGTGGCGTTGCGGGAGATGACCGACGCCCTGTGGTTGAGAATGGATGCGATCGAGAGCTTCGCGGCGGATGTTTCCCATGAAATCAAGAACCCTCTTACCTCTTTGCGGAGCGCGGTCGAAACCGTCGTCCGCATCAACGACCCGGACAAGCAACAGAAGCTGATGACCATCATCCTCGACGATGTCCAGCGTCTGGACCGTTTGATCACCGATATCTCCGACGCCTCCAGGCTCGACGCCGAGCTGTCGCGGGCGCATTTCGCCCCGGTGAATATCGGGCTGATGTTGGGAACCCTGGTCGATGTGACGACAACGACCGCCGACGATCGCGGCATCCGCTTGAAGCTCGAGCTGAATGGCAAGCGCGACCTGATCATCAACGGCCTGGAAGGACGGCTGGTTCAGGTTTTTCGCAACCTGATCGCCAACGCCGTGTCGTTCAGCCCCCCTCACGGCACGATCACCATCACCGCGGGGCGTAAAAACAGCACCGTCGTCGCGGAATTTCTCGACGAAGGCCCCGGGATCCCGGACGACAAGGAGAAGGAGATCTTTCTGCGGTTCTATTCCGAAAGACCGCACGGCGAGAAGTTCGGCACCCACTCGGGTCTGGGCCTCAGCATCTCCAAGCAAATCGTCGAAGCGCACGGCGGCACCATCTTCGCCGAGAATCGCCAACATGGCGGAGACGGGCCCGGCGGCGCCCGATTCGTGGTTCGCCTGCCGGTTTGACGGACCCATGAACCCGGGAGGCGAAAACCACACCGGCAGAGAAAGGGCGGCGACGTACCGGCAGTTGTTGACAGTTTCGCCCCATCATTTCACGCTTCCGTCCATGGAGCGGATCCGAGGCACATGCGTAGCCGTCGACGGCCGGGGCATCCTGCTACGCGGGCCGTCCGGGGCCGGCAAATCGGACTTGGCGTTGCGGCTGATCGACGAGGGGGGCCGCCTGGTCTCCGACGACTACACCGACATCGAGGACCGGGACGGCCGCCTGTTCGCCTCGGCCCCGCCGGAAATCCGCGGAATGCTCGAGGTGCGGGGTTTTGGCGTTCTGCGCGTGACTTCGGAACGCTCGGTGGGGCTGGACGTCGTCATCGACCTGACGTCGGCGGATGCGCCGCGCATGCCGGCATCCGACAAACTGGAGATTCTCGGAATATTCGTGCCGATTTTCAAGCTCGCGCCGTTCGAGGCATCGGCGCCGGCCAAGGTTCGGCTTGCGGTACGCCTTGCTACTGGCGGTATAATGCAGGTGCCATGAACGGCTTGACCACGACCTCGAACGACTCCTCGGAGATGCCCGACCGACTGCGGCGGACCGCGGCGGCGACCGGTCAGCGGGTGCTGTTGATCACCGGGATGTCGGGGGCGGGCAAGACGTCGGCATTGAAGGCGTTCGAGGATCTGGGTTACGAGGCGATCGACAATGTCCCGCTGTCGTTGCTGAGCCGTCTGGTGCTGCCCCGAAAGGGAAAAGACGCCGGCATCGAGCGTTCGATCGCGATCGGCATCGACGTACGGACGCGTGATTTCGGAGTCGAACCGTTTATCCGCGAGGTGGACCGGCTTGTCGCCGAACGGGGCGCCGAGGTCAAACTGGTTTTTCTGGATTGCGACGACGAGGCCTTGTGCCAACGCTACACGGTGACCCGCCACCGCCATCCGTTGGCTTTGGACCGGCCGGTCAGCGACGGCATCGTCCGTGAGCGGCGGTTAATTTTCTCCCTGCGCGGCCGCGCCGATATCGTTATCGACACCACCGCCCTCGGACCCGGCGAGCTCAAACGTATCCTGGAGGGTCATTTCGGGCTCGATGCCGAGCCGGGGCTAGCTGTCTTTGTCGGCTCGTTTTCGTTTCGTTTCGGCCTTCCCCGCGAGGCCGACCTCGTGCTAGACGTTCGCTTCCTCGCCAATCCGCATTACGACCCGAACCTCAGGCCGCTGACGGGCCGCGACGATCCGGTCGCCGCGTTTGTTGCCAAGGACGACGGTTTCGAGCCTTTCTTCGAGAGCTTGACCGGGTTGTTGGGGCCTCTGTTGCCGCGTTACGCGGCCGAGGGGAAAAGCTATCTGACCATCGCCGTGGGTTGCACCGGCGGCCGCCACCGCTCGGTGTTCGTCGCGGAAAAACTGGCGGCATGGCTGCAGGGTCAAGGGCAACAGGTTCGTGTTCATCACAGAGATCTGGAGAGATCAAACCGATGACCACCAGATCGCGGGCGAAGGAATGTTTGAGAAAATGATCGGATTGGTCCTCGTCACTCACGGGCGGCTGGCCGAGGAGCTCATCGCGGCGCTTGAACATGTGGTCGGCCCTCAAGCCAACATTTCCGCGGTCTGCATCGGCCCCGATGACGATATGGAGCAACGTCGCGCTCAAATCCTCGCCAGCGTGGCCAAGGCGGAGGAAGGCAATGGCGTGATTCTGCTCACCGACATGTTCGGGGGAACGCCGTCCAACCTGGCGATTTCGATCATGGACAAGGCCAACGTCGAAGTGATCGCCGGCGTCAACCTGCCGATGCTGATCAAGCTTGCCAGTGTTCGTCAGACGGCATCGTTGGATCAGGCGGCCCAAAGCGCTCAGGAAGCGGGCCGGAAGTACATCAATATCGCCTCCCGATTGCTGACTCAGGAGGAAACGTGAACGACCAAGTGGCTCGCTATCACCGGGAAGGCGACATCCTGCGGTGCACGGCCATCGTTGCCAATCAGCGCGGGCTCCATGCCCGTGCGGCGGCGAAGTTCGTCAGACTGGCGGCCGGCTTCGACGCCGAGACGACCGTGTCCAAGCGCGGCATGACGGTGTCGGGTCGGTCGATCCTCGGTTTGATGATGCTCGCCGCCGGCCCGGGAACAGAGCTCAAGATCACCGCCAGGGGCCGCGAGGCCGAAGAGGCCATTGAAGTGCTTGCCAACATCATCGAAGCCGGATTCGAGGAGGACTAGGGCCTGTTGTCGGACCGGGGGGACGAATTCAAGCCGAGCGCGGAGCGCAAAACATCAAAAGAAATGGTGCGCCCGGGCGAAAGGGAGGACATGGTCGAGCAAGTTCCGAAGGAACGGATTGTCGACGGGCTTGGCGTATCGCCCGGCATCGCCATCGGCATTGCTCAAGTCCGCGAGAGCGGCGCCGTGAATGTCCCCGAGTACCGTATTGCCGCCACCAAGGTCACGACCGAGCAAACGAGGCTCAAGGATGCGGTCGCGCGGGTGCGCCGCCAGATCGCCCGACTCCGCGTCAAGGCTCGGCGGAGAACCAATAATCTGCCGGATGCGGCCTCCGACGAACTCGGCTATCTGCTAGACGCCTATTATCACATGCTCAAGGACTCGCGGCTGGTACGCGGAGCGACCCTGCGCATCGCCACCGAGCGGATCAACGCCGAGGCCGCGGTTCAGGCGGAGATCGCCGTGATCGCCGAAACGTTCCAGGCGATGCACGATCCCTATCTCGCAGCCCGGATCGAGGACATCCGCCAAGTCGGAAACCGCCTGGTCAAGCATCTGACCAAGGCCTCCGTACCGCAGTTCAAGCCGGTGCCGAAAGGGAGCGTCATCGTCGCCGAGGAGTTGACTCCCGCCGACACCGCGCAATTGGACCCCGACAGAGTCGTCGGTATCGCGGTCCAGGTCGGCGGCTCGCAGAGTCATACCGCGATCATGGCCCGGGCGCTCGGTCTGCCGGCGGTGCTCGGCGCTCCCGGCCTGATGGCCGCGGTCAAAACCGGCGATCACATCCTGGTCGACGGCGATCTCGGGCAAATCGTCTTCAACCCGTCGCCGGCGTCGCTCGCGGTCTTTCGCCGCCGCCGGAGTGAGCGCCTGCGCGACAAACGGCGGTTCAAGCGGCTGGCCAAGCAGGCGGCGGTGACCCGCGACGGCACCGAAATCATTTTGCAGGCCAACGTCGAGTTGCCGTTGGAAATGGATAACATCGTCGCCTCCGGCGCCCAGGGCATCGGCCTGCTTCGCAGCGAGTTCATGTTCATGAATCGCGCGGCGATGCCCAACGAGGACGAACAGTACGCGGCGCTGCGCTCGGTGGTCGAACGGGCCGACGGCAACCCGGTGACCATTCGCACCCTCGACTTTGGCGGCGACAGGGGCGCGGCCGGACTGGTTGGTGAATTCGGCGAGAGCGTCACGTCTCCACTGGGCGTGCGGGGCATACGTCTCTCGCTGGCCCGGTCCGAGCTTCTCGAGACGCAGTTCCGCGCCATTCTGCGCGCGGGCGCCCACGGCACGGTTCGCATCCTTCTGCCGATGGTGACGGTGGTCTCCGAGATCCGGGCGGCGCGCGAGATCCTCGCCCGCGCCGCGCGCCGCCTCCACCGCCGCGGCGCCGACATCCCCACCGCCCTACCGCCGCTCGGAACGATGATCGAGGTACCCGGTGCGGCGCTGTCGGCGGACGCGCTCGCCCAGGTGAGCGACTTTTTTGCCGTCGGCTCCAACGACCTGACCATGTACACGCTCGCCATCGACCGCGGGGACGAATGGGTGGCCCACCTCTACAACCCGTTGCACCCGGGCGTGCTGCGGTTGATCCAGTTCGCCGCGGCGTCGGCCCTTCGCGCCCGGATTCCGGTCAGCATCTGCGGCGAGATCGCCGGTGATCCCCGCTTTACGGCGTTGCTGCTCGGCCTCGGTTTCCGCGAGCTGTCGATGATCGCGAGCAGCATTCCCCAGGTCAAGCAGCGCATCCTCGATATCGACCTGGTCACCGCCGACCGCCGCACCCGACTGATCATGGATCAGACCGACGCGACCCACATCCAAAGCCTGCTCGACGAGTTCAACGCCCTCGTTTGAGAACCGTGGCGTCGACCTCGGCCGTGTTCCCCGACAGCCCCTTAGAGCATTTCCATTTTTGATGGAGATCGCTCGAAAGCCCGCGCGGCGCTTGAGCGGCCAGAGGCAGAATCTAGAGCGTTTCCGATCGAATCGGAGTCGCTCTAGTTCGCAAAGCGCTTCTCGATTTCGCGCATGTGCCGATTGACTTCGCCGCTATGCAGACGCGCCATTTTGTTGGTGGGCGCCAACGATTCCTCGCGGAAAAAG
>JAUXFS010000379.1 GCA_030622775.1 Rhodospirillales bacterium
GAACCCCGCCCCTGCTCATTGGCTCCACTTGACCAATCGCCAAGGCGGGTTTGAGAAATGCGGGTTAGGAGTCAGAAGTTGATCTTAGCTATTGGAAAAAGAAGAGGGAGCCAGGCGCCATGACGGAAGACAGTGGTCTGGTCGCCGCGTACCTGCTCGACGGCGGGGGCGGTGGCCGCGAAATAGGTTGGGCGGACATCGAAGCGTGGACGCCCGGGCAGGGAGCGCTGTGGGTCCATCTGCGTCGGGACATCGACGACGCGATTCGCTGGCTGCGGGACAAGAGCGGGCTCGACCCGCTCACGGTGGATGCGCTCCTCGCCGAGGAAACCCGCCCTCGAAGCTTTCCGGTCGGCGACGGTCTGATCGTTATCCTCCGTGGCATCAATCTCAATCCGGGGGCGGATCCGGAAGACATGGTGTCGCTGCGGATGTGGATTGACGAGCACCGTATCATCAGCGTGCGCGCCCGTCGGCTAGTGGCAGTCTCCGACGCAAGGGAGATGTTGGCGGCCGGCCGCGGACCGAGGGGGACGGGGGAATTCCTAACGGAGGTGGCGGCCCGACTGGTGGACCGCATGGGCCAAGTCATCGACGACCTCGAAGATCGGACGGACGCACTCGAGGACGAAATGCTGCACACCGAGAGCCGGGAAATGCGCCATCGCCTCGCCGATGTCCGCCATGAGGCCATCCTGTTGCGTCGATACCTGGCGCCGCAGCGGGACGCGATGGCGCGCCTGCAAACCGAAAACGTTCCCTGGATCGACGCCCGCCAGAAAGCGAGGCTCCGGGAAGTGACGGATCGGGTTGTCCGCTATATCGAGGATCTCGACGCGGTGAGGGAGAGGGCCAGCGTGATACAGGACGAACTGACAAATCGCTTTTCGGAGCAGATGAACCGAACCATGTACCACTTGACGGTGGTGGCGTCGATCATGCTGCCTCTCGGGTTCCTCACCGGTTTGCTCGGCATCAATGTCGGCGGCATTCCCTGGGCCGACAGCCCATGGGGCTTCGCCGGTGTTTGCGCGGTTCTCGCGGCCGTCGTCGGCTTGCAGGTGGTCCTCTTCCGTCGGCTCAAATGGATCTAAGCTATGACGTCGGCGAGCGACCACATAGTGTTACGGATGGAATTCGTCGGCATTCCGGGAGAGAGTGCGGTGCTGAACGGAATGACGGCGGTGCAACAAAACGACGGAATAGGCGATGATCCTCGCGGGAGATATCGGAGGGACAAAGACGGTTCTGGCGCTGGTGGACCCCGATGCGGGCGTCGCACGGCCGCTGAATCTCGGGATTGGAAGTCGAGGTTGAGAATGCTTGCATTACGTTGCCACGGTGCCGTTTTCGGAACCTTTTCGGCGATAAGCTTGCTGGTCGTGTTGATCCTGGGCGGCTCGCCCGTGCTCGCCCAAGACAAGCCAGACACACCCGCTTCCGACACGACAACGGAAAAGGTTCAGGAGGGCGATGCACCGAAAGAAGGTCCGCTGCCGTCGGATGTCGTGCAAATCGACGCCAAGAAGCGTCCGTTGCAGCCCCCCAATACCTCCAGTCCTAGGGGTACACTCCAAAGCCTGATCATCAATGTGGATCGGGCCTATCAACGGTTCCTGGCGGACGAGCCGCTCGAAGCCGTCAGGCGCCCCATGCTTCGGGCCGTGCGCACCCTCGATCTGAGCGATGTCGCCCCATCCGCCAGGAAAGAAAGGGGGATCAGGACGATCCTGTTGCTGAAGGAAATCCTCGACCGCATCGAACTTCCTGCGATGGAGACCATCCCCGATTACGCCGTCGTCGAAGAGAAGAAGCTGACGCGGTGGACCATTCCCTATACCGAAATCACCCTTGCCAAGCCCACCGAGGGCCCGAGACGGGACGAATTTTTGTTCACGCCGACGACCGTGAACCGTGCGCTGAACTTTTTCGAAGGGGTCGAAGACCTGCCCTACAAGCCGGGGGCAACGGCTGGCATTTACGAGGTTTATCGAAACTCGCCTGGCCCGATGCTGCCGTCGCATTTGACCGATGGTTTTCCCGACTGGGCCTTCGACGAGTATTTCGAGAATCCCCTTTGGCAGTGGATCGGCGTCGGTTTGGCGGTGATTTTGGCGGGCGTTCTTTTCTGGCTGATCTACCGGTTGGGCAAGTACTGGGATGATCGGCATCGCGAGGCCAGCGTGTGGCTGCAATTCGGCAAACCGGTTGCCGTCGTCGCTCTGATCGCCATCGCACTCTTTGTGAACAAACTGATCGATGAGGGGATCAACATCTCGGGTTCCCCCGCCGAATTCACCGACCTGGCGCTGCAGGTCGTCCTTTTCGGTGCGGCGATTTGGGGCGCCTTTCTCCTCCTCAATCGCCTTGCCACCGGCATCATTCATGCCCAGGAGATGCGGGCAAAAGGGATCGACAGCCAGCTTGTCAGGATCGGCTTTCGCCTGCTCAGCATCTTTGCCGTCGTTTATCTGCTGGTCGCCGCGGCGGACGCCGTGGGCATTCCCGTCGCGCCGTTGATCGCCGGCCTGGGCGTCGGTGGCCTTGCCATCGCCCTTGCGGTTCGTCCCACCCTCGAGAACGTCATCGGCGGGCTGATCCTGTTTGTGGACAAACCGGTGCGGATTGGCGACTTCTGCCGCTATGGCGACCAGATCGGCACCGTCGAGCAGATCGGCCTTCGGTCGACGCGCATCCGCTCGCTGGAGCGGACCATCGTCACCATCCCCAACGCCGAGTTCTCGCAAATGCAGCTCGACAATTTCGCCGCGCGCGATCAGCGCCTGCTCAAGACCATCTTGCAGCTCCGCTACGAATCGACGCCGGAACAGCTTCGCTACGTCTTGGCGGAGCTGCGCAAGATGCTGCTCGGCCACCCCATGGTCACGCCGGCGCCGGCCCGCGTCCGGTTTGTCGCGTTCGGGGCGTATTCGCTTGACCTGGAGATTTTCGCCTACCTGCGCTGCCAGGATCAGGACACCTTTCTCGCCATCCGGGAGGACATCTTTCTTCGTATCGCCGACATCGTAAAAGAGGGCGGCAGCGGCTTCGCATTCCCGTCGCAGACCCACTACCACAGGCGCGATGCCGGCATCGACGCCGAACGCGGTCGCGAGGTCGAAGCGAAGGTGGAGGGGTGGCGGGAACACGATCGATTGCCGTTCCCCGAGTTCGATCCGGGCCTTCGCTGGGAAATGGAAGACATCCTCGACTACCCGCCGAAGGGGGCCTACGACTACAAACACCGGAAGGGTCTCTCGGAGGGATCGCCGCCGGAGCCGCAAGAACCGACGCCGGCCAAGCCCAAGGGCAAGGGACGGCGGCTCGGCTTCGGCAGCAAACGACGCTAGTGGTGGTTCCCGCCGCGCAGCGTAACGACGGTCCGGGGTCAGGACGCGGTGGGGTA
>JAUXFS010000347.1 GCA_030622775.1 Rhodospirillales bacterium
AGACCGCTTGGCCTCCGACTTCCATATGTCTGATCCAGACCACTAGGAGAGATCGATGATCGTCTTCAATCTTCACTGCGCCGGCGGCCACGGTTTCGAGGAATGGTTCACCAGCAGCGCCGACTACGAGGCGAAGATCGCGACCCGCGAAGTCGCCTGCCCCGAATGCGGCGGCACCGATCTCACCAAGGCTGTCTCGGCTCCCAGAGTCAACGGCGGGGCCTCGGAGCCGGCCGCGCCGTGCGGCCTGCCCGCATGTGGCGGCGGGGGCTGCCCGATGATGGGGCGGTCGTAGCCCCCCTGAATCCCGGGCAGAGCAGGACACGATCGTCTTGGCGTTGTGGCTTTTCCTTGGCGGGCTCAACGGACTGCTGGCGGTGGCCGCCGGGGCCTATGGGTGGCACCGTCTCGGCGGTGACGAAGGCGCCCGGAAGATGTTCGAGATCGGTGTCCAGTATCAGATGGGACACGCGCTGGCGCTTGTGGCGGTTGCGTGGCTGGCGTCGACCCGAAGCGGCCGGGCGCTGGTTCCGGTCCATGTGGCGGGCGCCGCGTTTACCCTTGGCATCATCCTGTTTTCCGGCACTCTGTATGCCTTCGGATTGTTCGCGCTGGTCCCGGTCGAGGGAGCGGCGCCGGTGGGCGGCGCGCTGTTGATAATCGGCTGGCTGGCGCTGATGTGGATCGCGGTGCGCAGCCGTCTCCGGCCATAAGACCGGCCATAAGAAAAGCCGGCCCGAAGGCCGGCTTTCCCCGATTACATCCGACAATTCCGTCAGGCGGCGGAACTCCAGACCTCCGGCGCCTTGCCGGCGCGGTCGGCCAGGGCCTGGCGCTGTTTTTCCAGCTCCGGGGGAAGAGCGCTGCCGAATTTGGCGAAGTACTCCTTGAGAGCTTCCGCCTCGCCCAAGGCGCCTTCACGGTTGATGTCGGTGATGCCGTGGTATTTGACCGTGTCGAAGTCGATGCCGGTCCAGGTGAGGTCGTTGTAGCGCGGCATCAATCCGAACGGGCTTTCGACGGCTTCGGCTTTGCCGTTGACGCGATCGACGACCCACTTCAGAACGCGCATGTTCTGGCCGAAACCGGGCCAGATGAACTTGCCGTTCTCGTCCTTGCGGAACCAGTTGACCCGGAAGATCGGCGGCATCTTGACGTCGGTCCGCTTGCCCATTGCCACCCAGTGGCCCCAGTAATCGGCCATGTCGTAGCCGATGAACGGCAGCATGGCGAAGGGATCGCGGCGGATCGCCTCCTGGCCGATGGCGGCCGCGGTCGCCTCGGAGCCCATGGTCGCCGCCATGAACACGCCGTGCTCGTGACTGAGGGACTGATACACCAGCGGGAAGGTCTTCGACAAACGGCCGCCGAACAGAAACGCGCTGATCGGTACGCCGGCGGGATCTTCCCAGGCGGGATCAATGGTCGGGCACTGGGAGGCCGGGGCGGTGAACCGGGAGTTCGGATGCGCCGCCGGATGGTCCATGTCGGGGGTCCAGTCGTTGCCCTTCCAGTCGATGGCGTGGGCCGGCGGATCACCGTCCATGCCTTCCCACCACACGTCACCGTCATCGGTGAGCGCCACATTGGTGAAGATGCTGTTCTCCTTGATCGATTCCATCGCCATCGGGTTGGAGTCGTACGATGTGCCCGGCGCGACGCCGAAGAAGCCGTACTCGGGGTTGATCGCCCTCAAGGTTCCGTCCGGCCCCGGCCGCATCCAGGCGATGTCGTCGCCGACGGTGAGCGCCTTCCAGCCCTTGAAGCCCTCGGGCGGCAGGATCATCGCCAGGTTGGTCTTACCGCAGGCGCTGGGGAAGGCGGCGCCGATGTAGGTTTTCTCGCCCTCGGGCGATTCCAGGCCGAGGATCAGCATGTGCTCGGCCAGCCAGCCCTCGTCGCGGGCCATCACCGAGGCGATGCGGAGCGCCAGGCACTTCTTGCCGAGCAGGGCGTTGCCGCCGTAGCCGCTTCCATAGGACCAGATTTCCCGGGTCTCGGGGAAGTGAACGATGTACTTCCGCTCGATGTCGCCCTCGCACGGCCACGGAACGTCCTTTTGTCCCGGCTCCAGCGGCGCGCCGACGGAATGAAGGGTGGGGATGAAGAACCCGTCGGACCCGAGCACGTCGAGCACGGCCTGGCCCATGCGGGTCATGATCCGCATGTTGACGACCACGTACGCGGAGTCGGTGATCTCGATCCCGATCTTGGCAATGGGCGAGCCCAGCGGACCCATGCTGAACGGGATGACGTACATGGTCCGGCCCCGCATGCAACCGTCGAACTGCTTCCGCAGAATCGCCTTCATCTCGTCGGGGGCCATCCAGTTGTTGGTGATCCCGGCTTCTTCCTGCTTCTCCGAACAGATGAAGGTGCGGTTTTCCACGCGGGCGACGTCGCTGGGGTGGGAGCGGCAAAGGTACGAGTTCGGCCGCTTCTCGGGGTTGAGCCTGGTGAAGGTGCCCGATTGCACCATTTCCTCGCTCAGACGGTCGTATTCCTCCTGCGAGCCGTCGCACCAGTGAACCTGGTCCGGCTTGCACATCGCCGCGATTTCGTCGACCCAGGCGGCCAGCTTGGCATTGGAGGTAGGAGCGCTTCCGGTTGCTGTCATGAGAGTCCCTCGCACTATCTATCGGTTTCTGACCCCCCGCTCGGCGCTCCACTGCGGAGGCCTCAAACGGCGGATGGTGTATGGCTGTTTCGTCGGAGTATCCCGTGGCCCTTATACTGTAATGATTTTGCGTTGCATGCAAGCGAAACAGGCCGGTTTGACAGGCGTTGCGCGGATAACTGCTGCGCTGCAACAACGCCTCTGCCCCTCGATACAGGCTCTCAGGCGAAGTTGCTCGGTTTCGGGGTCAACAACCGGCGGCACGCGCCCGCGACGCCAACTCGATCAATATCTCGACGAGCGCCCGCGGATCCGGTGCACGACGGGCGAAATCGAGCCTGGCAAGCATGTTGCCGCGTCTGAGGTCGCATCCCTCGGGGTCAACCGCGGCCATCGTCCAGCCGTCTCCGTGGCGGCCGAGCAGCCGTGTCGCAAAGAGCGATGCGGCGTCTCCGTGCTCGCCATTCATCCGTTCGAGGATTTCGCTCTCCGAGCCGGCAATGCTTCTCGCCGCCTCGTTGGCCGGGATCAGATCCTTGCCGTCGATCCATTCGGCGCGGCCGAAGCCGCCGACATAATGGGCGCGATCCACGGCCATCCGGTAGACGCGGAAATCCGCGAAACCCGCGTAGTGGCGGGCCGAAGGATGGCGGGCGAGGAACCGCCGTCGGTGTCCGATCGCATCGCTGTGCTCGATGCGGCCGAGGACCGTCACCCGTGGCCCGGTTTGCGGGTTCGCCCTTCCCGAAGCGGCCTCGAACAACAACGAAGCGCGCGAATCCACCTTGAGGTTGCGGGTGTGATCGGCGAGGTCGGAAAGCAGTAGGATCGGGCTGCCGTCACAATCGCAGGCGACCGTCACCAGCGACGCATAGGCCCAGCCATCGTTGTCGCGGAGCGTCGTCGCTAGCGCCGCCGAGCGCGCCCGGCGGATCAGTCCGCGCGCGGCGGCGGCGGTGGTCACCTGGCGCGGATTCGCTGGGTCTCGGAATGGTGGCGGAGCACCATGTCGCGGAGGGTGACGATGCCCACCGGGG
>JAUXFS010000177.1 GCA_030622775.1 Rhodospirillales bacterium
ACCCATTTCATTTCGGTCAGCGAGGATCTCACCACCCGCCGCGTCTACGAGGAACGGTTGCGTCACCAGGCCAACCACGATCCGCTTACCGATCTGCCCAACCGGACGTTGTTTTTCGACCGTCTTCCCCGGGCGCTGGCGCGGGCCCGTCGCGATGGCTGGTCGCTGACGTTGATGTTCATCGATCTCGACGGTTTCAAGTTCGTCAATGAAGGCCTCGGCCCCGACGGCGGAGACGAGGTCCTGCGTCAGGTGGCCCAGCGTTTGTCGCGCTTCATCGGTCCTACCGATACCCTGGCGCGGCTGGCCAGCGACGAGTTCGCCGTAGTGATCACCGAGGGCGGCGACCGCTATCACGCGGCGGCGCTGGTCCCCGATATTCTGGCGGCGCTCGGCGAGCCGTTCCAGGTCGGCGACGGCGAGGTGCTCGTCCACGCCAGTATCGGCATCGCGGTGTTCCCCGAGGACGGGCAGGAGGAGTACAGCCTGCTCAAGAACGCCGACACCGCGATGCAGCGCGCCAAGGAATTGGGCGGCAATACCTACCAGTTCTTCGCGCCGGGCATGAACGCCAAGGCGGCGACCTATATCAGTCTCGGCCAGGACCTGCGCCACGCCCTGCAGCGGGAGGAATTCGAGCTCTACTATCAGCCGGTCCTGGACATCCGCTCGGGCATGATCGTCGGCGCCGAGGCGTTGTTGCGATGGCGGCATCCGAAGCACGGCATGATCCCGCCCGACCAGTTCATCGGACTGGCGGAGGACAGCGGCCTGATCGAACCGATCGGGGAATGGGTGCTGCGTCAGGCTTGTCGCCAGAACAGGGCCTGGCGTGACATGGGCCTTGGCTCGCTGCGGGTCGCCGTCAATGTTTCCAGCCATCAACTTCAGCGCGGTCGGCTGGTCGGAACGATATTCGCGGCGTTGTCGGAGTCAGGCCTAACGCCTTCCAGCCTCGCCATCGAGATCACCGAGAGCGGGTTTCTCGCCGATGTCGAGGAAAACACCGCGACCCTGCGCAAGCTCAACACCATGGGCATCGCCATTTCGGTGGACGACTTCGGGACCGGCTACTCGTCGCTCAGCTATCTGCGGCGGCTGCCGCTGACCACCCTGAAGATCGACCGGTCGTTCGTCCAGGACGTCACCACCAACCCCGACGCCGCGGCGATCGCCGACGTGATCATCGCCATGGCCCACAGGCTCAACCTGAGCGTCATCGCCGAGGGCGTCGAGGAGGAGGAACAGTTACAATTCCTCCGCGACAAGGGCTGCGAGATGATGCAGGGCTACTACTTCAGCCGGCCCATCCCGGCCGACGACTTCAGCGAGCTATTGCGCTCGGGCCGACGCCTGGCCAGTCCCCCCGACCTGTTCACCTGCATGGCCGCGAAAAGCTGAACCGGCGCCCCTAACGCCCGCGCGCCAGATGCAGCGGATGGTGGGGAGTGACCTGGAGGCGGGGGCGGTCGGCTTCCACTTCGGTCAACGCCTCGACCTCGCGCATGGTGGCGCGGCTGCGTTCGGCGATCCGCTGATATTCCTCGGTGCCGCGGCGCTTCCAGGCGATCTCGTCGTTGTTGAGTTCGCGGCGGATTCTGACCGGGATCCCCGCGGCGAGCGTCCGCGGCGGCACCTGGTAGCCGGCCGGGACGAACGACATCGCGGCGACGAACGCGGATTCGCCGACGACGCAGCCGTCCATCAGCACCGAGTTCATCCCGACCAGGGCGTTGTTCCGCACGATCGCGCCGTGAATCACCACGCCGTGACCGATGTGTCCCCAATCCTCGACAACACATTCGGCGTCGGGAAAACAGTGCATCAGGCAGCCGTCCTGAATGTTGGCGCCCTCGCCCACCCGGATGCGGCCGATGTCGCCGCGAAGCGATGCGCACGGCGCGATATAGACGCCGGGGCCGACGACGACGTCACCGATCAGCACCGCCCTGGGATGGACGAAGGCGGTCGGATGGACCACCGGTGTCACGCCGTCGATGGAATAGACCTTGACCATTGCCCTCTCCGCGGCTTCCGCCGGGAACCGACGGTCGGGATCTTTTAACACGGGCGGAGCCCCGCCGCGAGCGCGCACATCACCGCCCCGGTTCGGTTTCGGGCTTTACCCGCGGCCGAGACTGGGCAAGCATGCCAGCTTCATTCGGCCGGAGGAGGGAGTGCCATGGCCTACAAATCCGTTCTGCTCGAGGTGACCGACGGGGTCGCGACCGTGACCCTGAACCGGCCGGACAAGCTCAACGCCTTCACCACCCCCATGGCCGGCGACCTGATCGCGATCCTGAGGACGGTCGGCGAAAACCCCGATGTCCGCTGCGTGCTGCTGACCGGCGCCGGGCGCGCCTTTTCCGCCGGTCAGGACCTGTCCGATCCGGCGATGGCCTTCGGCGAGGATGGCCAAGGCCCCGACATCGGCTTGGTCGTCGATGGTTGTTACAACGCGTTGGTCCGCACCATCCGGGGCCTCGACAAGCCGGTTGTGGCCGCGGTCGGCGGGGTCGCCGCCGGCGCCGGCGCCAACCTGGCGCTGGCCTGTGACATCGTTGTCGCCGGGCGATCGGCCCGGTTCATCCAGGCCTTCGTCAAGATCGGCCTGGTGCCCGATGCCGGCGGCACCTACTTGTTGCCGCGCCTGGTCGGCCGTGCCCGCGCCTTCGGCATGGCGCTGCTCGGCGACGCGGTCAACGGCGAGCAGGCGGAGGCCTGGGGGTTGATCTGGAAGTGCGTCGACGACGAGGCGCTGATCGACGAGGCCCGCGCCCTGGCCCGATCCCTCGCCGCCGGGCCGACCGGGGCCTACGCCGCCGCCAAGCGGGCGCTCGACGCGTCCGCCGCCAACACCCTCGACCGGCAGCTCGACCTCGAGCGCGACCTGCAGCAGGCCCGCGGCAAGTCCGCCGACTACCGCGAGGGCGTCGCCGCGTTCACCGAGAAGCGTCCGCCCCGGTTCTCCGGCCGCTGAGCGTCCGTCGTTCCCGCGGCGTCCCGACGGGCGTCTCGTACCGGCGAGCCAATGAATTGACTCGCCTGAATTCCCTCAATCGCCGGGCGCGGACCTCCGTCCGCTTGGCTGTCCTCGCTGCGCTGCGGGCGCGCACTTGCGCTTGCCAGCGAGCCGATGAAGATCACTTCATCGGCTCGCTGGTATCGGTCAGCACATCTTGGTGATCGGCAACTCCAGGATCCCCTCGGCGCCTTCCGCCTTGAGCCGGGGGATCAGGGTGCGTACCTGCTGGCGGTCGACCACCGTCTCCACCGCCAGCCAATCGGCGTCGGTCAGTTGGTTGACGGTTGGCGCGTGCAGGCTGGGCAGCAGCGCGGTCACCGCGTCGATGCGGGCCGCCGGCACGTTCATCTTGAGCAGCACCTTGTTGCGTCCGGCCAGCGCCGCCGAAAGCAGCAGCGCCAGTTGATCGATCTTCGCCTTGCGCCACGGATCGGCGAGCGCGTCGCGGTTGGCGATCAGCACCGTGTGGGTGTGCAGCAGGTCGCAGACGATGCGCAGCCCGTGGGCGCGAATGGTGCTGCCGGTCTCGGTGATCTCCACCGCCGCGTCGACCATCCCCTCGACCACCTTGGCCTCGGTGGCGCCCCAGGAGAACTGGACGTCGGCGGCGACCCCCCGTTCGGCGAGATAGCGGCGGGTGAAGCCGACCAACTCGGTGGCGATCTTCTTGCCCTGGAGGTCCTCGATCCGTTGCACCGGCGAATCCCGGTCGACGACCAGCACCCACCGCGCCGGCTGGTCGCTGGCCTTGGAGTAGACGAGATCGTCGACCACCTCGACGTCGGCCTCGGTCTCCATCACCCAGTCGATGCCGGTGAGCCCGGCGTCCAGGGTTCCGGCGGTGACGTAGGGCCCCATTTCCTGGGAACGGACCAGGGCGCAGGCGATCTCCGGATCGTCGATGGCCGGAAAGTAGTTGCGCGAGCGCGGGGTGATCGTCCAGCCGGCCTGGGCGAACAGCTCGATCGTCGAGCGCTCGAGGCTCCCCTTGGGTATTCCAAGCTTCAGTTGCGGCATCGGCCTGCTCCTGGAGGCCCCGATAGCCTCCTTCTCCTGGAGGCCCCCGATAGCCGAAAGGCGCGCGGGAGGCAAGCGGGGCCTGCCCGGTCGGGTCTCGGATTCGACGCCAATCCGGTGACGTAACCATCGGCGGTTAAATTATATAGCGCTGAATTCGTTGGAAAGGCGCACGGGCAACCCCCATATGGGGTACAATGAACACGAAAAAGCCCTTCTTTTGTCGATGCGAATGCTCGCGAGTGGGGGTAGTGTAGGGACGGGAGGACATGTCACCGGATGGCGCAGGAATGAACCAGCAAACGGAAGAGCAGATCGGCGACTTGGCGATGCCGTTGAAACGGTCCGCCGGGGAGCCCTACGATTTGGCGATGGACTTTTGGCTGATGGCCGAACAAATGGTCCTGGAGGTGATGGACGCCACCACCAAGGTCGCCCGTTTCAACGGATTGCAGGACGTCCCCCCGGCCGAGATCGACCCGCCGCTTCCCGCGGTGGTTCCCACCGAGCGGATTCGCGACCTCGCCCACTGCATGTGGGATTCGGCGGGACGGCAGTACGGCCTCGCGCTCGACTACTGGCTGTCCGCCGAACGCCATGTGCTGACGATGATGCGGGCGTCGTCGGGGGTGGCGCCGCCGAGCACCGCGGACGCGCGGTCGATGGCCCAGGAATATGCGACGGCGTCGGCCGCCGCCTACCTGGAGCGCATCCGCGAAACCGCCTATTTCCTGTGGGAGGCCACCGGCAAGCAGTACGACGGCGCCCTCGACGATTGGCTGAAGGCGGAAAAACAGGTGCTGGAGTACATGGCCTCGGCGGCCCGCATGGGCAATCCGTTCGCGCCGCCGGACGCAGCGGCGCCGACCGAGGACAAAAACTAGCGGTCCAGGTCCGACAGGGTGATGTCACCGGAGATTTTCGTGGACGACGAGCCATGATCATTGCCTGGAACGAGGCGTTCGACGTCGGCATCCCGGGTCCGCCGTTCACGCCGAGGAGCATCGGCGCTTCATCCGCGACATCGAGGAGCTGAGCCGGCGGATGCTGGCCACCGGAGAACCCGGCCTGCAGCAGGGCTCGCTGAAGATCCTCGGGCGGCGGCTGCTCGAACACACCGTCTCCGGGGCCGACCGGGAGCTGGTCGCCCATCTCAAGGCTCGCCGTTGACGCGATGGGGGGTGTGGTGGTGGGCGCGGCAGGGATTGAACCTGCGACCCCTGCCGT
>JAUXFS010000116.1 GCA_030622775.1 Rhodospirillales bacterium
GATAACGCCCATCCAGTCTTGCCGATTTATACCAACACTCACTGATAGTGACTCATTGTGACGCCCTGTCGGGTCTTCCGGCCAGGAGTGGGTCGCGAGGTGATGCCCGCGCATCATGAGCGGCGCAGGACGCCGTCCGGAAGCCCCGACAGGGCGCCCTTCGGGTCGTGTTTCCAGCCCGCTCGGGGCGTCGCGAACGCTCGACGATGGGTTGCCATCGCCTTCACATCCGCTCCTGCCGGGCGGGCTGGAAACACGATCACAATGGGTCACTATCAGTGAGCGTTGGTATCAGTCCTCTCGCGGTCCAACCATCTGCTCCGGGCGAACCCACGCGTCGAACTGCTCGGGCGTGAGCAAATCGAGTTCGACGGCGGCGTCCTTGAGGGTCTTGCCCTCGGCGTGCGCCTTCTTGGCGATCTTCGCCGCGTTGTCGTAGCCGATGTGGGGATTGAGCGCGGTCGCCAGCATCAGCGAGCGTTGCAAAAGCTCGTCGATGCGCGCCCGGTCGGCCTCGATCCCGGCGACGCAATTGTCGACGAAACTCGTGCACGCATCGGCAAGCAGGCGGATCGACTGCAACAGGTTGTAGATGATCACCGGCTTGAACACATTGAGCTCGAAGTGGCCGGACGCGCCGGCGAAGGTGATCGTCACGTGGTTGCCGAAGACCTGGGCGCACACCTGGGTCAGCGCCTCGCACTGGGTGGGGTTGACCTTGCCCGGCATGATCGACGAGCCCGGCTCGTTGGCCGGCAGGATCAGCTCGCCGAGGCCGCTGCGCGGCCCCGAGCCGAGAAACCGGATGTCGTTGGCGATCTTGTTGAGCGAGACGGCGAGCACGTTGAGCACACCGGAGGCCTCGACGATGGCATCGTGGGCGGCCAGCGCCTCGAACTTGTCGGGGGCGGTGACGAACGGCATTCCGGTGATGCCGGCGACTTCGGCGGCGAAGGTTTCGGCGAAGCCGGCGCGGGTGTTGAGGCCGGTGCCGACGGCGGTGCCGCCCTGGGCCAGTTGCAGCAGTCTCGGCAGCGCGCCTTCGACGCGGGCGACGCCATTGGCGACCTGGGAGGCGTAACCGGAAAATTCCTGGCCCAGGGTCAGCGGCGTCGCGTCCTGGGTGTGGGTGCGGCCGATCTTGACGATGTCGGCGAACGCCGCGCTCTTGGCCCGGAGGGCATCGTGCAGGTGGCGGAGCGCGGGGAGCAGGCGGCCCTCCAGTTCCGTCGCCGCGGCGATGTGCATGGCGGTGGGGATCGAGTCGTTCGACGATTGGCCGCGATTGACGTGATCGTTGGGGTGCACCGGGTGCTTCGAGCCGATTTCGCCGCCGAGAATTTCGATGGCGCGGTTGGCGATGACCTCGTTGGCGTTCATGTTGGTCTGGGTCCCGGAGCCCGTTTGCCACACCACCAGCGGAAAATGATCGAAAAGCCTGCCGTCCGACACCTCTTCGGCCGCCGCGACGATCGCCTCTCCGGTCCTGGCGTCGAGTTCGCCCAGTGCCATGTTGGCGAGGGCCGCCGCCTTTTTCTGGATGCCGAGCGCCCTGATCAACGGCTCCGGCATGCGTTCCCCGCCAATGCGGAAGTTCTCCAGCGACCGCTGGGTCTGCGCGCCCCAGTATCGGTCGGCCGGGACGTCGACGGCCCCCATGCTGTCGGTCTCGGTACGGGTCGCGGTGCTTTCGGTCATGTCGGTGATCTCAATCAGACAGATCGGCGAGGAACGCGGCGACCGCATCAATACCCTCGTCCCGGTTTTGTCGTTCGCTGCGCCCGGAGGCCTTGCGGGGTTTGAAGCCGTGATCGCCGTCCTCGAGCCAGTGGACCCGGATCGCCGGCGACAGGGGGTAGCCGCGAACCTCGTCCGGAGATCCGAGCGGATCGCGGGTTCCCTGGAGAATCAGGGCCGGGGTGGCGAGGGTCGCCAGGTGCTCGATCCGGGGGTTCTCCGGCCGTCCCGGCGGATGGAATGGGTAGCCGAGGCAGACGAGGCCGCGAACCCCGGTTTCGTCGGCGATCATGCTGGCGATCCGGCCGCCGAGGGATTTGCCGCCGATGACCAGCCTTTCCGGTCCAAGCGCCGCGATCACCGCCCGCCAGGCGTCGAGGAGCACGTTGCCCCGATCGGGAGGGCGCTTCTTTCCCGATCGCCGCCTTTCCGCCATGTACGGAAACTCGAACCGGGCGACGCGCCAGCCGCGCTCCGCCAACCCCTCCGCGAACGCCGCCATGAACGGGCTGTCCATCGCCGCCCCGGCGCCGTGGGCCAGCGCGATCGTCAGCGGCGCGCCGGCCGGCCCGTCGAACAGGAACTCCGGCGCGCCCATCGCGGGCGTCAGTGCCCGGGCGTGAAGAATTCGGCGAAGAAGTCGTTGCCCTTGTCGTCGACGACGATGAACGCCGGGAAGTCCTCGACCTCGATCTTCCAGATCGCTTCCATCCCGAGTTCGGGATACTCGATGCACTCCACCTTCTTGATGCAGTCCTGGGCCAGCCGCGCCGCCGGGCCGCCGATCGAGCCGAGATAGAAGCCGCCGTGCGTCTTGCACGCGTCCGTCACCTGCTGGGAGCGGTTGCCCTTGGCCAGCATCACCATGCTGCCGCCGGCCGCCTGGAACTGTTCCACATAGGCGTCCATCCGTCCCGCCGTGGTCGGACCGAACGAGCCCGACGCGTAACCTTCGGGCGTCTTCGCCGGTCCGGCGTAGTAGACGCAGAGGTCCTTGAAGTACTGGGGCAGCGGTTCTCCGCTGTCGAGCCGCTCCTTGAGCTTGGCGTGGGCGATGTCGCGGGCGACGATCACCGGCCCCGACAGCGACAACCTCGTCTTGACCGGATAACGGCTGAGCGTGGCGCGGATCTCGTCCATCGGTCGGTTCAGGTCGATCTTCACCACGTCCCCGGAGAGCTGCCCGTCGATCACCTCGGGCAGGTACTTGGCCGGCTCCGCCTCCAGTTCCTCCAGGTACACCCCGCCGGAGGTGACCTTGGCGAGGATCTGCCGGTCGGCGGAGCACGAGACACCGATGCCGACCGGGCACGAGGCGCCATGGCGCGGCAGCCGGATGACCCGCACGTCGTGGCAGAAGTACTTGCCGCCGAACTGGGCGCCGATGCCCATCTGCTGGGTCATCTTGTGGACTTCCGCCTCCATCTCGACGTCACGGAACGCCTGTCCGTAGTCGTTGCCGCCGGTGGGCAGCGCGTCGAGGTATCGGGCGCTGGCGAGCTTGACGGTTTTCAGGGTCATCTCGGCCGAGGTTCCGCCGATGACGATGGCCAGGTGATAGGGCGGACAAGCGGCGGTGCCCAGGGTCCTGATCTTCTCGTCGAGGAAGGCGCGCAAGCGGGTGGGGTTCAACAGCGCCTTTGTCTCCTGATAGAGGTAGGTCTTGTTGGCCGAGCCCCCGCCCTTGGCCATGAACATGAACTTGTAGGCGCCGCCGGGAGTGGCGTAGAGGTCGATCTGCGCCGGCAGATTGTTGCCGGTGTTGGTCTCGTTGAACATGTCGAGGGGGGCGACCTGGCTGTAGCGCAGGTTGGTCTCGGTGTAGGCCTTGAGGATTCCCTCCGACAGCGCCGCTTCGTCGTCGCCGTCGACCCAAACGTCCTGTCCCTTCTTGCCGACGATGATCGCGGTGCCGGTGTCCTGGCACATCGGCAAAATGCCGCCCGAGGCAATGTTGGCGTTTTTCAGGAGTTCGAGGGCGACGAAGCGGTCGTTGTCCGACGCCTCCGGGTCGTCGATGATCTTCTTCAACTGCGCCAGGTGGCCCGGGCGCAACAGATGCTGGGTGTCGCGCATCGCCTGGTCCGCGAGAAGGGTCAGCGCGCGCGGGTCCACCTTGAGGATTTCCCGCCCCTCGAACGTCGCGGTGCTCACGTAGTCGGTGGTGAGCAGGCGGTAGGGCGTGGTGTCCTCGCCGAGAGGAAATATTTCGTGGTGGACGTAGTCGCTCATCTCAGGGTCCTCGCAAGCTTGGCGGTCTGAATCGGACCACTCGTTTCGGGCCACGCCGCCGGGCGCGGCGCGGTGTGTCTCGGTCCGTCTTTTTCTTACTTTTTGCGGAAACTGTCGAGGGTCACGACCTCGCCGGTTTTGGTCTTGCCTCGCTCTCCGTCGACCGCGTTCGTGTCCTGCCGGCCCGTGCCGTTCGGCTCGCCGAGGACCGGGGTCTCGCCGCCTTCGCCTTGGTCTCCGTCCTCGCCGACGACGATCCTCTTGAGCTGCAGGCCGAAATTGACCGAGGGGTCGCCGAACGCGGTGATCGAGGCGAGCGGCACGCACAACCGATAGGACTTGCCGTGGAACTTGAGCTTGACCGCGAAGCTCTCGGCGTCGATTTCCAGGTCCCAGAACTGATGCTGGAGGACGATGGTCATTTCCTCGGGATGCATGGCACGCAGGTCGGGCGCCATCTCGACTCCTTCGGAATCGGTGCGGAAGGTGACGTAGAAATGGTGATCGCCCGGCAACCCGTGCTCCCCCGCGTGCTCGATGGCACGACGGATGACGCCGCGAAGGGCTTCCTCGATCCATTGATCGTAGGGCAATGAATCGTAAGTCATGGCATGCGGGGCCCATCGGTTCGGTGTCGGCAAGGCCGCGAAGTGGGAGGCTTCTGTTGCCAGGTGCCTCCCGAACCCCGTTCACGCCTTAAGCGGCGAGAGCATATGCCTCGTTGTCGTTGGCATCTATAAATTTGGCCCGATAACGGCGGTACCATGCCGGGCAAAAACCATACCTTTACCACGCGCGTCGATCCTGTTTCGCCCCCGTAGATCATGGCCGAAGAGGCCAAACCGCGGAAGAGTTTGGTGGAGGCGCCGGGCACTGCCCCCGGGTCCGCTACGCTTATTCCGTAAGGCGTTTATCGCCATAGTCGATTTCTCGACATTGCTAATATACGTCCTTGGATAGCCCCGGCGCAAGGGAGGAGGGCGGCCTTTGCGCGTGCTTCGGGAAAAGGTTAGAGTCCCGGTCCAACCGATCGGGGGGTGTCCGTCATGGGGCTGACTTCAGAACAAAGAGCCGAAATCGACGCCCAGCGCATGGACCGGGCCGAGACCCGCCGCGCGTGCGTCCCGGCCCTGGAGGAAGTTCTCTACGAGCCGATTGCGGTGCTCGACCACGGCTTCGTCCGGGTCATCGACTACATGGGCGACGACGGCGCGATCGTCCAGGCGGCACGGGTTTCCTACGGCAAGGGCACGCGGCGGGTGCAGGACGATGCGGGGCTGATCAACTACCTGATGCGCCACCGGCACACCACGCCGTTCGAGATGTGCGAGATCAAATACCACGTCAAACTGCCGATCTTCGTCGCCCGGCAATGGATCCGCCACCGCACCGCCAACGTCAACGAGTACTCCGCCCGCTACTCGATCCTCGACAAGGAATATTACATCCCGGCGCCCGATCAACTGGCGGCCCAGTCACGGAGCAACCGCCAGGGCCGCGGCGCCGTCCTCGAAGGCGACGAGGCGTCACACGTGCTCGAAATGCTCCGCGACGACGCCGAGCGATGCTACGCCGACTACGAACGGATGCTCAACGAGGACCGTGAAGGCAACAGCGTCGACGCGGGCCGCGCCGGCCTCGCCCGCGAGCTGGCGCGCATGAACCTGACCCTCAACACCTATACCCAGTGGTACTGGAAGATCGACCTGCACAACCTGCTGCACTTCCTCAGCCTGCGCGCCGACCCCCACGCCCAGTACGAAATCCGGGTCTACGCCGACGCGATGCTGGAAACGTTGAAGCGCTGGGTGCCGATCACTTTCGACGCGTTCATGAACCACCGGATGGGCGGCGTCCTTCTGTCGGCCGGCGCCCTCGAAGTGATCAAAGGGATGGTCGCCGGCGAACCCGTCACCCAGCACGAAAGCGGTCTCAACAAGCGCGAATGGCGTGAACTGATGGCCGTTCTCGACCGCGAAGGCTGATCTAGTGCACAGACGCAAATAAACGATTCACCATACGCCTACGAAAGCCCACGGAACCGGCAGCATCCGTCTGCACCATCAGTATGAGTCGATGCACGAGACGTCATTGCGAGGAGCGCAGCGACGAAGCAATCCAGCGCCGCCGTTTGCGCGTTGGCGCCATCGGGCGGGGATTTCTGGATCGCCGCGTCGCTACGCTCCTCGCGATGACGACGAGGGGACGCGCTGGTGCACAGACGCAAACAAATGATTTGCCATACGCCTACGGAAACCCACATAACCCTCAGCATCTGCGTGCACCATTTGTATGAGTCGGTGCACTAGCTTCCTATCGAGCGAAGACGGGCTACTGGATGACGATCCGGGGCGCCGATGCGGCGCGCATCCGCAGGTTTTGTTCGACGGTTTCCCAGACCTTGGCGGCGATC
>JAUXFS010000287.1 GCA_030622775.1 Rhodospirillales bacterium
CGCAACTGCTGGCGTTCGCGGGCGATCGTCACCTGTTTGGCCACGTCGGCGTGGTAAGTCCGCACGGTTTCGACGATCTCGGCCAGATATCGCTGGCGATGGGCGGGAACGATGCCGCTACCGGCTTTGGAGATCTTCCCCTCGACCGGAGCCGCGCCGCTCCGCCACCGCCCGAGTCCACGTTCGTTGAACTGACCGATCAGCGCCTCGTAGACGGCGGTGACACCCATGTCATTGAACCGGGCCGCTATGGTGCCGAACACCGGCATCTCGTCGGCCGGGGTGGCGAAGGCCTCGCGGTTGCGCTGCATCTGTTTCGCCACGTCCCTGAGGGCGTCGCGCGCCCCCTTGCGATCGAACTTGTTGATGACGACCAGGTCGGCGAAATCCAACATGTCGATCTTCTCGAGTTGGCTGGCGGCGCCGAACTCGGGTGTCATCACATACATCGAGAGATCGACGTGCGGGACGATGCCGGCGTCGCCCTGCCCTATTCCCGGCGTCTCGACGATAACCAGGTCGAAGCCGGCCGCCTTGACCGCGGCGATGATGTCGGGCAACTCCCGGGGCACGTCCAGACCGCTGGCGCGGGTGGCGATGGAGCGCATGTAGACATTGGGCGTCGAAATGGCGTTCATCCGGATCCGGTCGCCGAGCAATGCGCCACCGGTCTTGCGCCGCGACGGATCGATGGCGATGACGGCAATCTTGGGTTCGTCGCTGTAGAGACGGAAGCGGCGGATGATCTCGTCGGTGAGCGACGACTTCCCGGCGCCGCCGGTGCCGGTGATGCCGAGAACCGGGACGGTGCCCCGGCGATGGGCCAGGGCGTACAACTCGTCCCGCCCGGTTTCACCTATGACGCCGTCCTGAAGGGCGGTGATCACCCGGGCGAGTTGGCGGAAATCACCGTTCGCCAGCCCCTTGAAATCGGCCGGCAGATCGGCGGTCAGGTCGAAATCGGCCTGGCGCATCATGTCGTCGATCATCCCCTGCAGACCCATGGTCCGCCCATCCTCCGGGGTGTAGATGCGGGTGATGCCGTAGGCGTTCAGCTCCTCGATCTCCTCGTCGACGATGACCCCGCCGCCGCCGCCGAACACCTTGATCTCCGATCCGCCGCGCTCGCGCAGCAGGTCGAGCATGTACTTGAAGAACTCGATGTGGCCGCCCTGGTAGGAGCTGATCGCAACCCCCTGCACGTCCTCCTGCAGGGCGGCGGTGACGATCTCCTCGACCGAGCGGTTGTGGCCGAGATGAATGACCTCGGCGCCTGTCGACTGGAGGATGCGCCGCATGATGTTGATCGACGCGTCGTGGCCGTCGAAAAGGCTCGCTGCGGTGACGAAGCGGATCGGGTTGCGGAACCGGGTCTTTCGACGGGTTCGGGAGCCGGTTGATTTGCTGATGGCGGCGGTTTCGTCGGGCACGATGAACTCCAGGCTTCTGGCGAAATGATCCCAAGCAATGAGCGCTCCGACGCGGCGAACCGATCTTGGCACGAAGGCTCGATCGTATCGGGGAGGGTCGCTGCTTTCCGTTTACGTAAACGTAAACCGTCTCCGCATCGAGGTAAAGACGTTGCGCGCGGTCGCCTTCCCGCCCCGCGAAAACCGTATGAACGCCGGGAAAGGATGTGTATTCTCCGCCGTCCTCCGCTCGGAATAGTCCATCGATCATGGGAGGCCAAGGAGGGAAACGGTGACACAGCGGAAATCTCACCCGGAGACCGTCGTCCTGCACGCAGGCTACCGTCACGACCCGGATACCGGCGCCGTCGCGGTGCCGATCTACCAGACCACGTCCTATCAGTTCGAGCACACCCAGCACGCCGAGAACCTGTTCGCGCTGAAGGAGATGGGCAACATCTACACCCGGATCATGAACCCCACCTGCGACGTGCTGGAGCAGCGGATCACCGCCCTGGACGGCGGCGCCGCCGCGCTGGCGCTGGGCTCGGGGCAGGCGGCGTCGACCTTCGCCGTCCTCAACCTGTGCCAGGCCGGGGACAATTTCGTCAGCTCCACCGACCTCTACGGCGGGACCTGGAACCTGTTCGCCAACACCCTCAGCAGCCTCGGCGTCGAGGTCAGGTTCGTCGATCCCGCCGATCCGGAGGCCTTCGCCAAGGCCACCGACGCCAAGACCCGCTGCTACTACGCCGAGACCCTGCCCAATCCCAAGCTCAACGTGTTCCCGATCCGCGAGGTCGCCGACATCGGCCGCGGGCTCGGCGTGCCCTTGATCGTCGACAACACCGCGGCGCCGATCATCTGCCGGCCGCTCGACCACGGCGCCGCCATCGTCGTCTATTCGACCACCAAGTACATCGGCGGCCACGGCACCTCGATCGGCGGCCTGATCGTCGACGGCGGCAACTTCGACTGGGAGGCCCACGCCGACCGCTTCCCGTCGCTGACCCAGCCCGACCCCAGCTACCACGGCGCGGTATGGACCGAGGCGGTCAAGCCGCTGGGGCCGGTCGCCTACATCATCCGCGCCCGGGTGGTGCTGCTCCGCGACATCGGCGCGCCGATGAGCCCGTTCAACGCGTTCATGTTCATCCAGGGCATGGAGACCCTGCCGCTCCGCATGCGCGCCCACTGCGAAAACGCCGACAAGGTCGCCCGGTTCCTCGAGAGCCACCCAAAGGTCGCCACCGTCATCTGGCCCGGCTTCCAGGACGGCGAGGTCAGGCGGCGCGCCGATGCCTACATGGACGGCGGCTACGGCGCCCTGGTCGGCTTCGAGCTCAAGGAGGGCCGCGAGGCCGGCCGGCGGTTCATCGACGCCCTCAAGATGGTCTACCACGTGGCCAACATTGGCGATGCCCGAACCCTGGCGATCCATCCGGCGAGCACCACCCACTCCCAGTTGTCGCCGGAGGACCGGCTGGCGACCGGGGTCTCGGAGGGTTACATCCGGCTGTCGGTCGGCATCGAGCACATCGACGACATCCTCGACGACCTCGGCCAGGCGCTCGAACAGGCGTAGCGGAAGGACCGTGTCTCCCCGGTTTCCCGCCTCCGCCGGCCGCTTCCCCCGCACCCGGATGCGGCGCAACCGCCGCGCCGAGTGGTCGCGGCGGCTGGCGGCGGAGAACCGCCTCGACGCCTCCGACCTGATCTGGCCGGTGTTCGTCGTCGAGGGCGGCGACACGCGCCAACCGGTGCCGTCGATGCCGGGGGTCGACCGGCTGTCGATCGACCTGCTGGTCGACGCCGTCGGCGAGGCGGCGGGGCTCGGCATCCCGGCGGTGGCGGTGTTCCCCTACGTCGCCCCCGAGCTCAAGACCCCCGACGGGCGCGAGGCGGTCAACCCGGACAACCTGATCTGCCGGGCGGTGCGCGCGGTCAAGGCCGCCCACCCCGGTGTCGGGGTGATTTGCGACGTGGCGCTGGATCCGTTCAACAGCGACGGCCACGACGGCCTGGTCCGCGACGGCCGGGTGCTCAACGACGAGACCCTCGAGGTGCTGTGCCGCCAGGCGGTGGTCCAGGCCGGGGCCGGCTGCGACGTCATCGCCCCTTCCGACATGATGGACGGCCGCGTCGGCGCCATCCGCGACGCCCTCGACGCCGCCGGCTTCGCCGATACCCAGATCATGAGCTACGCCGCCAAGTACGCCTCGGCGTTCTACGGGCCGTTCCGCGACGCCGTCGGCTCGTCCGGCGCCCTCAAGGGCGACAAGAAGACCTACCAGATGGACCCGGCCAACGCCGACGAGGCGCTGCGCGAGGCCGCCCTCGACATCGACGAGGGCGCCGACATGGTGATGGTCAAGCCGGGCCTGCCGTACCTCGACATCGTCCGCGCCGTCAAGGAGGCGTTCGGCATGCCGACCTTCGCCTTCAACGTCTCCGGCGAGTACGCCATGCTCCGCGCCGCCGCCGACCACGGCTGGCTCGACTACGACCGGGCGCTGATCGAGACCCTGCTCTCCTTCAAGCGCGCCGGCGCCGACGGCGTCCTCACCTACGCCGCCCTCGACGCCGCCCGCCTGCTCGAGGCCGGGTGACCGAGTCAACCCTCATGCGGTTTCTTCAAATCTCTACTCAACATGATGATATAAAAGCGTAAGTC
>JAUXFS010000229.1 GCA_030622775.1 Rhodospirillales bacterium
AGGGCGAGAACGATGTCGATCATCGACGGCGGTCCTCGCGCAGGAGATCGACGCTGTCGGTCTGGTGCACGTCGGGCGTTATCGCGGCGATCCGCTCGGCGAGAAGGCGAAGATCGACCGACGCCGCGGGGCGAACGGCATCCGCGAGAATCTGTCGCAGCTCGTCTTCGAGGGATCTTCTGTGGGTCTTGGCGCGACGTTTCAGGGCTTCCACCGTCTCGTCCTCGACGTTGCGAATGGTCAGATTGGCCATGGTGCGTTCTCCTTTGCCGGCATTGTGCCAGCATACGATGCCGGCAAAATGCCAGTAAGCTTGGGCGTTACGGGAACAGTCCATGCAGGTACCAGCGGGGGGCGAGGTCGGGGCGGTAGAAGCCTTCCCGGTAGATCCAGAAGCGGCACCCGTGGGCGTCCTCGACCCGGTAATAGTCGCGAATGGAGGACCGGTGGGCGGGATCGTGCCCGTCTTCTTCCCGCCACCATTCGGGTTCGATGCGCTCGGGCCCCTCGGCGGCGGCGACGCGGTGTTGAACCCGACGCCAGCGGAAGATCACCGGCGGGCCGTCGGGAACCGGCGCCATTACCTCGATCGGTTCGGGCCAGGGCAACAGCTGCAAGGGGCGGGGCTGCCGGGAACGCCGATCTTCGTCGCAGGTGGAAGCGGGTGCGCCGACGAGGGCGGGGAGCTTGCGGCAGGCCCGTTCCGGAACGTGGCTGGCGCGCTCGACCAAGCGCATTACGTTGCCGGCGCCGAGACGGTTGCCGAGGCGGTCGATCAGCCGGCCGACGACCTCCGCGTGCTCCCGAGGTTCGAACCCCATCGCCGTCTGCGCCGGGGCGAGGGGGGCGACGACGGTGGCGGCGAGGACCGTCACCTCGACGCCGAAACCGACGTCGAGGCCGTCCAGCTTCTCCCGGAACAGCCGATGCAGATGATCGGGGTCGCGCACCGGCCGGCTGGTGCCGATGGCGGCGCGGGCGACGGTGCCGTCGGTGCGGTAGAGCGCCAACTCGAGCCGCCGTATCCCCAGATGCGCCGCCGCGAGCCGGGCGCACAACTCGTCGAGCATCTTCCGGGTGGCGAGGGCGATGTCGTCGGCGCGGCCGACGGGTTCGGCGAAAGCCAGACGCACGTGCATCGCCGGGGCCGGGCGGCGCGGCGACAACGGCTCGTCCACCCGGCCGAGGGCCCGGTCGAGACGCTGGAGCACGATGTCGCCGAAGCGGGCGGCCAGCGCCCCACGGGGCAGAACCGTCAGGCTGCCGATCCGGCGCAGGCCAACCCGGCTCAACGCCTCAACCGTCCTCGCCGGCAACCGCAATCCGTCCACCGGCAAGGGGGGTAGCGCCGTCGCGACGTCTCCCGGCTGAACGACGACGGCGGTTTCCTCGGTGAAACGGGCCATCGCCCAGGCGGCGCCGGCGGTGTCGGCGACGGCCGCGGCGGCGGCAAAGCCGAAAGCGGCGAGACGTCCGACAAGATCATCCAACAACGCCTGCTCGCCGCCGAACAGGTGGGCGCAGCCGCTGATGTCCAGCCACAGGCCACCGCCGCCGCCGTTGTCGCCCGGATAGACGTCGATTTCGTCCACGGCGGTCCACGGGGTGTAGCGGCCACACCAGTCCGCCAGTCCCTCCAGCGCCCGCCGGTCGGCGGCCGTATCGACCTCGGTCACCGCCAGATCCGGTAACAAGGCGCGGGCGTCGGCGAGGGTCAGTCCGGGGACGATACCGGCCGTCTTCGCCGCGTCGTCGACGGCGGCAATGCGGATGCCGCCGCGGATGGCGGCCGCCGTCGTCAATACCCTAGACCGCCAGCCGGGATCCGACGCCGTGCGCCGGCGGTGCAGCCGGTCGGTGGCGAAGGTCGGCAGCCACAGCGAGACCACCCGTTTCATCACGCCACTCCAACAGCCAGGTTGCCGGGGGACCGGCCTTGCAGCGCCGCAACTCCACCCGCCAGCGGGGACGGCCCGGGCCGGCACGACCTTTGCCGGGTGCGGTGCCGGCCGGCACGCTGGAAACGGTGCCCACCCGCCAACGGCTCGTCACCGAACCCGGCACGATGGCGGCGCCGGCGGGGCGCAGCAGCAACGCGGTGACACCGCCGGTCTCGGCGGCCAGCTGCAACCGGCGGAGCGCAATGGAGTCGGTGCTGCCGGCTTCGCCCAGTACCGCGGCGAGGCTGCCGCTTCTCAGTCCTTCCTCCATCGCCCAGAAAACGTCCTTGTCGGTGCGGGCGCGGACGACGATCAGACGGCCCGTGTCCAGACCGAAGGCGGCGAGTCCGGGACCGTAGAGGCCGTCTTTCCGCCGGCACCACACCACGGTGCCGCTCTGGTTCGCCAGTCGGGCCAGCAAGACGGCGCAAAAACCGGCGGCGGCGGCGCTGATATCGGCGGCGGCGACCTCATGGATGCAGGCCTTGGGCAGGCCTCCCCACGGCAGGACCGCGTCGATCTCGTCGACACCGAAGGACTGTGCCGCCAAGGCGTGCTCCGGTTGCGGTCCCCATCCGCCGATCCCTTCGATCCGGGCGCGGAGATCGGCGATGAGAGCCGCGTCGGGTCGAGAAACGCCGTCGGATGCAAGCATCGGAAGAGACCGCCTCGGAGTAAGGATGAGCCCGCATGTTCATGGTGTGTTCTACAACGGGTGGCCCCGTTCGTCAATGACTGTCTGCGGCTGTCCGCGGCTGTCCGCGGCTCTCTGCGGCTGGCCGCCGGCGGCTCTCAGGAGAAGCGCTCGATCCCGAGGCCGGCGATGGGGATCTCCGGGAGGCCGCCGCCGACGATGTCGGCGATCAACCGGCCCGAACCACAGGCCATCGTCCAGCCGAGAGTCCCATGGCCGGTGTTGAGGAACAGGTTCGGATATCGGGTTTCGCCGACCACCGGCACGCCGTCCGGCGTGGAGGGGCGAAGGCCCGCCCAGAATTGCGCCTCGGCGGCATCGCCGCAGCCGGGAAACAGCTCCAGGGCTTTGCCGAGAATGAACCGGCCCCGAACTTCGCTGACCGAATCGTCGTATCCGGCGAACTCGGCGGTCCCGGCGGCGCGCAGGCGGTCTCCCAATCGGCTGTAGACCATCTTGAACTCGTCGTCGATGAGGCTGACCATGGGCGCGAGGCCCTCATCGGCGACGGGAAGGGTGACCGAATAGCCCTTCGCCGGATAAATCGGCAGACCTATTCCCAGCGGCTTCAGCAACAGCGGAGAGTAGCTTCCCAGCGCCACCACGAAGGCATCGCCATCCAGTCGACCGCCGTTGGTTTCGACGCCCTCGATCCTCCCGGCGGCGGTGACCGGTTTTCCGATCCGCACCCCGTATCGAAAAACGACCCCGAGACCGGCGCAGATCTCCGCCAGCCGGACGGTGAACGCGTGGGCGTCCCCGCTTTCGTCGTCGGGGCTGAAGATACCGCCGACAAGTCGGTCCCGAACCCCGGCCAGCGCCGGTTCGAGGTCGATGCACGCCTCGGCATCGATGACGCGGCGGACGCAGCCCAGGCGGTTCATCAACTCGACCTGCGGAAGGGCCTCCCGGTAGTCGCGCGCGTTTCGAAAGATGTGCAGGATACCGCGGGTCAGCGCGTCATATCGAATGCCGGTGTCCGATCTGAGCTTGGCGAGTTCGCCGCGGCTGTAGAGGGCGAGGCGAAGGGCGCGCTCGATATTGATGCCCATCCGCCGGTGGGTGCAGTTGGCGAGAAAGCGCAGGCACCACGCCCACAGGGCCGGATCGGCGCGCAGGTGGAACCGCAATGGCGCATCGGCGCGGCCCAGCCACTTCAGCGCCTTCCACGGTGTTGCCGGTGTCGCCCACGGCGTTACATGATTGGCCGAAATCTGTCCGCCGTTGGCGAAGCTGGTTTCCAACCCGGGCCCCGGTTGGCGGTCGACCACCGTCACCTCGTGCCCGTCGCGGACCAGGTAATAGGCGGTAGTGACACCGATGACGCCGGCCCCGAGGACCGTCACTCTCATGTTCCGATTTCCGACCGAGGTTCCATGCCGGCTGCTGTATAGATCCCGAGACGGCTTCCCGCCAGACCGAGACCTTATTATCATGCGTCGCGCCACGACCCCGAGGATGATTCCAAGTGCTTGATAACGCTGTTCTAACCGTCGAAGAGATGTACAAGGCGGACGCCGCCGCCATGGCCGGCGGTGTCCCCGGAATCGAACTGATGGAAGCCGCGGGAAGCGCCATCGCCCGGGAAATCCGCCGACGGTGGCGGCCCCGGCCGATCACCGTGCTTTGCGGCCCCGGCAACAACGGCGGTGACGGTTTCGTCGTTGCCCGGCTTTTGGCCGACCGGGGGTGGCCGGTCCGGCTGGGCCTGTTGGGGGCGGTCGAAAAGCTGAAAGGCGACGCGGCGGTCAACGCCGCACGCTGGAACGGCGGTGTTTGGCCGCTGGCGACGTCGCTTCTCGACGGCGATCCGTTGGTGGTGGACGCCCTGTTCGGCGCCGGGCTGGCGCGGCCGTTGGAAGGCATGGCCGCGAGCATGATCGAAACGATCGACAACCGCCGCCTACCACAAG
>JAUXFS010000133.1 GCA_030622775.1 Rhodospirillales bacterium
GCTCAAGACGCTGGTCGACACCGGCTTCTTCGGCCGTATCCTCTCGGTGCGCGGCGAGTTCGGTTATTGGGTGTTCGAGGGCGACTGGCTACCGACCCAGCGTCCGTCGTGGAACTACCGCAAGGAGGACGGCGGCGGCATCATCATCGACATGATGTGCCATTGGCGCTACGTGCTCGACAATCTGTTTGGGCCGGTGCGGGCGGTGACCTGCCTCGGGGCCATCCACGTTCCCGAACGGTGGGACGAAGCCGGGCGCCGTTACGACGTCACCGCCGACGACGCCTGCTACGCCAGCTTGGAAATCGAGGGCGGCATCGTCGCCCACATCAACAGCTCCTGGTGTACACGGGTGCGCCGCGACGACCTGGTGACCTTCCATGTCGACGGCACGTTGGGCTCGGCCGTCGCCGGTCTCCAAGACTGCCATATCCAGCCGCGGGTGGCGACGCCGAAGCCGGTGTGGAACCCCGATCTGCGCCAGAGCATCGATTTCTACGACACCTGGCAGGTGATGCCGGACAATGTCCCCTACGACAACGCGTTCAAGATCCAATGGGAGCTGTTCATCCGTCATCTGGTCGACGGCGATCCGTTCCGGTGGAACCTGCGCGAGGCCGCCAAGGGGGTGCAACTCGCGGAGCTGGCGCAGCGGAGCTGGCGCGAGCGGCGTTGGTTCGACGTTCCCGAGATCGAGGACTGAGCCGTGCCGACCATCGTTCTGCCGACTCCGGGCGGCGCCCTCGCGCCGTTCACCACGAGCTCGCCGCGCGGTTTTCCCGATCGACCGGCGACGCCGTTCAACCGCGTCGCCTATGCCGCCGCCCACGTGGTCGCCGACCCGTTGGCCGATGTCGACCCGTGGCTGCGGCCGGCGATCGATTGGGAGACGACGATCGCCTTCCGCCGCCATCTGTGGCGGCTCGGCTTCGGCGTCGCCGAGGCGATGGATACCGCCCAACGCGGCACCGGGCTCGATTGGCCGACGTCGCTCGAGCTGATCCGCCGCAGCCTCGAGGCGGCCGCCGAAACACCCGGCGCGTCGATTGCTTGCGGCGCCGGAACCGACCACCTGATCGCGGACCCCAACTTGGGTTTGGACGATGTGATCCGGGCCTACGAGGAGCAATGCGCGGCGATCGAGGCCCTGGGCGGGCGCATCATCCTGATGGCGAGCCGCGTCCTCGCCGCCCGCGCCACTTCTCCCGACGACTATGCCCGGGTCTATGGCCGCGTCCTCCGTCAGGTCAAGGAGCCGGTGATCATTCACTGGCTGGGCGAGATGTTCGATCCTGCCCTCGCCGGTTACTGGGGCGCCGACGATCACGCGGCGGCGATGGACGTTTGCCTCGCCGTCATCGCCGACAACGCCGCCAAGGTCGACGGGGTCAAGATCTCATTGTTGGACAAGGACAAGGAGGTGGCGATGCGCCGGCGCCTGCCGGCCGGCGTGCGCATGTACACCGGAGACGATTTCAACTTCGCGGAATTGATCGGCGGCGACGGGGAGGGCTACAGCGACGCTCTCCTCGGCATCTTCGACGCCATCGCGCCGGCGGCCTCGGCGGCGCTCGCCGCGCTGACGACGGGTGACGAGGCCGGGTTTCATGATATCCTGCGACCGACCGTGCCATTGTCGCGGCACATCTTCGCGGCGCCGACGCGCTTTTACAAGACCGGGGTGGTGTTCATGGCCTATCTCAATGGTCACCAGGATCATTTCGTGATGGTCGGTGGTCAGGAAAGCGCGCGCTCGACGCTGCATCTCGCCGACCTGTTTCGCCTCGCCGACCGGGCGGGGCTGTTCAGGGATCCCGATCTTGCCTGCGAACGCATGAGACGTGTCCTCGCGGTCAGGGGGATCGGTTAAGAAAGAAGTCCAACAACCGCTTCTAAAGGGAGGAAGAAATGATGAAAAATTTTCTGATTGCCGCGCTGGCGACCACGGTGTTTGCCGTTCCGGCCGTGGCCGGGGACTATCCCTGGAAGCCCGACAAGCCGATCACCATCATCGTGCCGTGGGGAGCGGGGGGGGCGACAGACCAGGTCACCCGCGTCACCGCGGGAGTTCTCGAAGACGAACTCGGCCAGAACGTGGTCGTCGTCAACCAGCCGGGAGCTTCGGGTTCGATCGGCAAGAAGAACGCCTGGGAGGCGCCGCGTGACGGTTACACCTGGGCGGCGGGGGCGCCGAAGCAACTCGGCACCTACAAGCTCCTCGGTCAGTGGGACACCTGGATCGACAACTGGCGGCTCTACAACACGGTGACCAACGTGCCGCTGGTGTCGGTCAATCCGTCGAGCCCCTACAAGGACATGGGGCAGCTTCTTAAGGCGATGGCCGAGAAGGAAATTGCGGTGGCGACGGCGGGCGCCGGATCGTCGGGTCATGCGGCAATCGAAGGCATCAAGTCGGTAACGGGGATCAAGTACAAGCACGTGACCTATGACGGCGGCAACCCGGCGGTTATCGCCACCGTCGGCGGCGAAACCGAGGTGACGACCCAACTCGCGTCGGAGCAGGCCGAAATGGTCCGCGGCGGTCGGCTGCGCCCCCTGGCGGTGTTGGCCTCGCAGCCGCTCGAGATCGAGGGTTACGGGACCGTTCCGCCGATCACCGACTACATCGACAAGCCGTTGCCGATCCTCTCCACCGCGTTCGGCATTTTCATTCCGAAGGAGGGCACGCCGGAGGAGGTCATCGAGACCTTCAACATGATCTGGGAAAAGGCGATCCCCAACAGCAAGGCGCTCAAGGACTACGCGCTGCAGAAAGGGGCGCTGTTCACGCCGGTTTACGGCGACGAGGCCCGCGACAAGGTCTGGCCCGAAATACAGTCCGATGCATGGAGTTTCCATGCCGCGGGACGGGCCAAGATATCGCCCGAGGAACTCGGCATTCCGAAGCCCTGACGGGCCACGTCGCTCGTCGATGGGTAGAAAGATCGGGTTGCGGCCGGGACCGGGTCTCCGGGCGGACTTTCTGTTCGGGCTGGTCCTGGTCGCGCTCGGCATCGCGGTAGCCTTCGAGTCCTGGCACATGCCCCGGCTTACCGAACTCGGTGTCCATCCGATGACGGCGCCGGGGCTGGTGCCCGGTTTGCTCGGACTGGTAACGGCGTTGCTCGGAGGTATTCTCACCACCCGATCCGCCCGAACCGGCGATGATTCCATCGCGGGTGTGGTCGGGAGCGATAGCCGGAACCTCTCGCGGCAGGCAGGACGGTTTGCCCTTACCCTCGTCCTCTGTCTCGCCTACGCGGTGGTGCTGGTCGGCCGGGTGGAGTTCGCGCTGGCCACCGGGCTTTTCGTGTTTTCCTTCATCGTCCTGTTCGAATGGAATAGTGAACGCGATTTCTCCGGCCATGTCAGGGCTGTCGTGTTCGCGAGTGTCGAGGCCGTGATCGTCGCCGCCCTGGTCACCGTCGTTTTCGAACGGATCTTCCTCGTGCGTCTTCCCTGAACGCCATGGCCGACGGTCTCGGATACTTCTTCGCTGCGCTGGGCGGCTTTCTGGCGCCGGCAACGCTGTTCAACATCGGCTGGGCGACTCTTCTCGGGATGACCGTCGGCATGTTGCCGGGGCTGACGGCAACCCTCGGCGTCGCACTTCTGACCACCCTGACCTTCCGGATGGGGGCGAGCGACGCCATCCTTATTCTCGTCTGCATGTACGTGGGCGCGATCTACGGCGGCAGCAGGTCGGCGATTCTCCTCAATATACCGGGCACTCCGGCCAACGCGGCCTCGGCCCTTGACGGCTTCCCGTTGGCCCGTGCGGGCCGCGCCGGCGAGGCGCTCGGCCTCGCCACCGTCGGTTCGTTCTGCGGCAGCTTCATCGGCATGCTGATGCTGGCCCTGGTCGCTCCGGTGCTGGCGGAGTTCGCCTTGAAGTTCGGTTCGACCGAGTTCTTCTGGCTGGCGGTCTTCGGCATCGTCATCTCCGGCCGGCTGACCTCGGTGGACGACCCGCTCAAGGGCTGGATCGCCGGCGTACTCGGCCTGCTGGTGGCGATGGTCGGCCAGGAGGGCATCCACGCCTATCAGCGCTTCTCCTATGGATCGACGGATCTCGCCGGCGGTTTCGGGCTGTTGCCGGCGCTGGTTGGAGCGTTCGGGTTCGCCGAAGTCCTGCAGGTGATGAAGAATCTGAAATACGAAACCGTGCGCGGTGCCAGCGACCGGATCCTGCCACGCCTGCGCGAGGTCGCGCAGCGGACGCGGACGATCGTGCGGTCCGGCCTGATCGGCACGTTCATGGGTTTGCTCCCGGGTGTCGGCGAGGACATGGGCGCGTGGGCGTCCTACGCCGCCGCGAGGCGCGCCTCCAAGACCCCGGAGGAATACGGAAAGGGATCGCTGGAAGGATTGATCGCCTCCGAGACCGGCAACAACGCCGCCGTTCCCGGCGCGATCATCCCGGTCCTCACCCTGGCGGTTCCCGGCTCCGCGCCGGCCGCGGTGCTGCTGGCCGCGATGTTCATTCACGGCGTGCGGCCGGGGCCGCTGATCATGATCGAGTTTCCGAGCTTCATCTTCGAGGTCGTCGCCATGGTGTTCGTTGCCAGTGTCGCGATCCTCGTCTTGGGTCTCCTGCTCACTCGGCCGCTGCTGTTGGTTCTGAGGGTATCGCGCGAAAAACTGATGCCGGTCGTCTTCGTGCTGTGCACGGTCGGCTCGTTCGCCATTGCCAGCCGGGTTTTCGACATCCGGGTGATGCTCGGTTTCGGCATCCTCGGCTTCTTCCTGCGCGAAATGAAATATCCGATGGCGCCGTTCGTGCTCGGCATCGTCCTCGGCGACATCCTCGACAAAAACTTTCGCCGGGGCATGGTTCTCTCGGACGGCAGCCTTGAGCCGTTTTTCACCCGCCCGATCAGCGCGGTGCTCGCGACGATCACCATTGGCGTCATTGTGCTTGCGATTCCACCCGTCAGGCGTTTAATCGGAAGCCTTGTCCGTCGCATCCCCTTCGGCCGGTCGAACCCATGAAGCTCTCACTCTGCAACGAAGTCATCCGTGATCTCGACTTTCCGGCCCAGTGTGCCCTCGCCGCCGAGCTCGGTTATGAAGGGCTCGAGGTGGCGCCGTTCACGTTGGATGACGATCCCCACCTCATGTCCGCGCGCCGCCGGGCGGAGGTGCGCCAAGCCGCCGCCGACGCCGGGATCTCGATCACTGGGCTGCACTGGCTGCTGGTGACGCCGGCCGGCTTGACGCTGAACGGCCCCGACGAGGCGGCGCGGCTCAGGACCGTCGACGTCATGCGGAGGCTGGTGCACCTGTGTGCCGATCTGGGAGGGACGGTTCTGGTCCACGGCTCGCCGGCGCAACGCACCGTGGCGGACGACGACGATCCCAAAGCGGCTTGGGAGCGGGCACGGGAAAGCTTCGCCGCCGTTGCCGAGGAAGCCGAGTCCGCCGGCGTGGTCTACTGCGTGGAGGCGCTGGCGCGGCGCGAGACCAATTTCATCAACACCGTGGCGGAGGCCGTGACAATGGTCGAGGCGGTCGGCAGCCCGGCGCTGCGGACGATGATCGATTGCTCGGCGGCGTCGCAGACCGAGGGCGAGAGCATTCCGAATCTCATCGAGCGCTGGGTTCCGGCCGGCATGGTGAGGCATGTCCAAGTCAACGACGCCAACCGACAGGGTCCGGGTCAGGGAGATGTTACTTTCGCCGACGTGTTCGTGGCCCTGCACAGGGTCGGTTACGACGGCGTCGTCGCCGTCGAGCCGTTCGACTACCGGCCCGACGGTCCGACCTGTGCGGCACGCGCCATCGGCTATCTGCGAGGCATCGAGGAGACACTCGCATGGACACGCTAGATCGGGCCGAGACCATTACCGTCACAGAGATCGCGCTCTACGAACGTGACGTCACGTTCCGCATGCCGTTCCGCTTCGGCGTGGTGACCCTGACCGAGGCGCCGCAGGCCTTCGTCCGCGTCCGGGTTCGCGGGGACGGCGGGCGCGAGGCGTGGGGCGTGGCGGCCGAAATGCTGGCTCCGAAGTGGTTCGACAAGAACCTGGAACTGA